>NZ_CAWNZT010000325.1:0-3013 GCF_963878965.1 Aeromonas sp. HMWF015
TCGGCAGCCCATGGACGCGAACTCTATGTACGCGCCATCTTCGGTGAATTCGGAGACATTGAGATGCGGGAACCACCAACCTATGTCCCCAGCGAAGCCGATCAGCAGCACAAGCTCGACACATTGCAGGCCGACGCGGCCCTCCGCATTGCTCCGTTGCAGGATGCCAAGGAGCTAAACATAGCAACGCCAGAGGAACTGGCCAGGCTCGATACCCTGCAGCGCTACCGCATCGCGCTGATGCGCCTGCCACAAAACGAGGGCTGGCCCACCGATGTCATCTGGCCGGATGTCCCGCAATGAGCTGGACGCAAGGCGCGCTGCGCTGGCCGGCCAGCACCGAGGCGATACACACCCGCGCCAGCGGGGTGCTGGGCCAACTGCCAGACAGCCAGGCTGGCGCGGTGGCTCGCTTGCAGGCACTGGCCCCAAGGGCGCAATACCGCCCCACGCCCATCAGCCAAGCCGCTGCCGCGCTCGCAGGGCTGCGGGCTGAGCTCGACCGGCTGCTGGTCACCGGTCGCTGCCTGACGGTCACCCCCTATCTGCATGGGGTGGGCCAGCACCAGGGCAACCAGTACAGCCTCGCCGCCCCCAATGCGGTGGCGACTCTTGCCGCCAAGCTGCAGGACGGCGCAGATCCCCTGCTGCCAACTGGCCAGCTGCACGCCATCGCCTGGCTGGTCACCGGTAACAGCGAAACCGCGCTGGCCGATGCGTTGGCGACGCTTTGTGCCATCCTGCCGCTGCCAGAGTGGTGCGCGGCCCTGCGCCGCCTCACGGCCAACAACGATGCCATGAGCAAACCCACCGCCGCCAAGGTGCCACGCTGGAAAGCAGATGAGCCACTGAGCTGGGATCCGCTGCGCTCGACTCGCTCACTGCTCGGGGCCGAGCTCGCCCAACTGGAGAGCCTGGCACAGGGGACAACTACCCCGATCGCCCAACTGGCCACCCTGGCAGAACGACGCTCTGCCAGACTGACCGAGCTCGAACAGGCACTGGGAAAGCTGACGGCCATCAGTGGCCAGCTGTGGCACTGGCAAGCCCAAGGTGATGCAGCAAGCCTGGCCGCCCAACTGGGCCAGAGCAGCCGCCAGACCATAGCCACAGCATGACGGTCGGCGCCCTGCTGCTCTCCCCCTCCCCGCTCACCTTCTGGCAGGAGTTAACCCGATGAGCCAAACCGCCATGCTCACCCTGGACGGTGAGCCAATTGTGATGAAGTCGATGCGGATAACCGCATCGATGCAGTTTCAGGACAAGGACAGTAGCGGCCAGACCAGCTCGACCAGCAGCTCGGAGCAAGGGGCCAAAGCCAAGGAGCTCGATATCTCGGGGCTTGTCCCCTTCAAGGATGAGCAGACCCTGAGCCGGCTGTTTGAGCTGGCCGATGCCAAAGGCGATGGCGGCAAGCGCCATATCTATCGGGTCGGATCGCTGCTGGCCAAGTCGGTCAAGGTGCGCCAGGCCAAGTTTGCCGGGCGCATCACTGCCAGCGAACAGGAGGGGCTGCTGGCATGGCAAGTGCAGTTCACCCTGCGCGAACACAACTCGGTACCCGAGAAGCGGGAACAGCGAATGCCCAAGGCGCCCGCCACCGTGGGCCAGGGCAACGCCAACACCAAACCGGCCAAGCCGTCAGAGGGAGTGCCCGCCTCCGAGCAGGAACAGCTGAGCTCGTGGGAGCAGGCTATCAAGGGGCTGGATAACAAACTGGGAGACCTGATGGCGTGAAACTCTCGACCAACCTCACCCTGGGAGGCCAACCGGCCAACCTCATCGACCACGATATCGTGCTGGATCTCTGCGCCGGTGGGCGCGCCGCTCTAACCATTGAGGGGAACGCCGAGAAGGGGCAAACCCTGACCGTGGATCTGGGCTACAACGGCGAGCTGCGCCGCTGGTTTACCGGATATGTGTATGACGTGCAGCCTGCCAGCAATGGTGCCAGCAAGCTGCTGTGCCGCGAGCTGGCCGGTATGTTGGGGAGCGCGTTTCCGGTGAGCCTCCAGCATGCCACCCTGCGCGGTCTGCTGGCCTGGTTGAGCGACCAGACCAAGCTCACCTTTTTGCTGCCTGACGGGGCCGACTATACCGATCGGCCTATCCCCAACTTCACCAGCGCCGGCACCGGCTATCAGCTGCTCAACAACGCCGGCCGCGCCTTTGCGGTGCCGGATTTCATCTGGCATCAGCAACCGGATGGCGCCATTTTCGTGGGCAGTCATGCCCATAGTCGTTGGGCAGACAGGCCGGTGGAACTGGATCCGACCTTCTCTGGCCGCCAGGCGGGCAACACCCTCACCACAGCCCCGATCCCGGCCATGCGCCCGGGCGCACTCGTCAACGGCAAGCGGGTGGTGCGAGTTCGCCTCAAGGGCGACGAGATGACCCTCACCACGGCAACACCCGGTAAACCGGTAAAGTCGCCGGAGCGGCGCAAGATGGAGGGCGAGTTCCCGGAGCTGGCCGACCAGATGCACCTGCCCAAGTTCGGGCGGGTCGAGGCCATCAGCGACAACGCAGCCGCTGGCCAGCTCAATGATCCGTTTCGCCCGCGCTATGCAGTAGATGTGCAACTGCTGGGCGAAGATGGCCAGCCGGACAAGGCCGCCCCACTCTATCGCGCCGTGCCGCTGCCGGTACTGTTCGGCGGGCCAGAGCAGGGACTGCTGCAGTTCCCCATCGAGGGAACCATCGTCGAGCTGGGGTTTGCCTTCGGTCGCGCTGACCGGCCATTTATTCGCACCGTACTGGGCTCAGGCTGGCCGCTGCCGGACATCACCCCGGGCGCACAGCTCCAACAGCAACGGGCCGAGGTGTTCAGCCGCACCGATACCGTGGGCAACCAGAGCCGCCATACCGACCGCCGTCAACATGACAAGGCGATGCTGATGCATCGCGAGGCTGACGACTACCAGGGCGAGTTCGGCCAGCACCGACTCACTACCCTGCAGCACAGCGTGGAGCAGATCGGGGCGATGAAGCGCATCGAGGCGCTCGGGGCCAT
>NZ_CAWNZT010000325.1:3023-5302 GCF_963878965.1 Aeromonas sp. HMWF015
CAACATGAGCCAGACCGCAGCCGGTGATCTGGTGGAGGTGATCGGGCAACTGCGGCGCAGTGTGGCCGGAGAGCTGCAGCACTTCGAGGCGCCCCGTTCGTGGATGGGCAGCGAGGGGGTGAATATCTTCGGGCTGCTGCTCCAGCTGATGAACGTGGTGGAGCAACTGGCCGCAACCACCGCGAGCCATACACACGGCGGGCCAGCCCCCACCAATGCCGAGACGTTCAATGGCCAGAGCAAGCAGGCCGGCCAGTTGGCTGATGTCCTATCACCTATGATCGAATAAAAAGAAAGGGCCATTAAGGCCCTTTCTTTTGCTCAAACATTTCACTGTTTAGCTTATCTTTCAGCTCCTCAAAAGACAGTTTGTCCAGAGCCTGATCCAGTTTCATGAGGCCATGGGCCGCACAATTTTGTGAATAGAGTTCTTTTCCAAAACGCCAGCTAGTCTGTTTGACATAGCACTGCTCCCAACCTAACCGCTCAATGCTCGACATACTGACTTTCTGTGTCAGATAGCCGAAAAAACCAGCGAGAACGACTAGCGACATGACAATCACCAGTCGCTGCTTGCCAGCTTTAGAGGAGAGATTGGGCTCGGGGATATTCTTAGATAACATCAGCTTTCCCCCCGCATACAGCATGAAGGGAGCGGCAAGCAAGCCAATGAAGATTGCAAACCATCCTCGCCAATCATTCATTCTGAATGGGTCATCTGGTGTCTGTGCTACTAGCGCAGTAAATTCAGCACCAAATACCATGGCCATCCAGAGACTTGTACACCCAAAGAGGAACACAACCAAACCACTGGCCCGCATTTGCCATGAAACCTTTACCGTCATTCGAACTTCGCCTTAACCGCTTGCTTCATCATGTCTGAAAGTTTCGCCTCTTCATCAACAAAGTCGATTACCTTGCCAGCGGTGATAGTGGCTAAAGCAAACACTGTCCCTGTTAGCAAAATACCTGGGCCGAAAATTGTAGCAACAACGCCAGCCGCAATGATACCCACACCATTCGCTAGCGTCCCCTTCACGAGATCAATCCCTACATTACTGAAAAGATCCACCATCGTGGCCTCATCCCGAACAATGTAGTCAATGACATTAACGGAAACAGAGAATACAACATCAGCTAAAAAACCCATCTTGACCAAGTGAGCATTGGCTTTTGCACCTACACCCAATCGAAGGATTTTCGGATTACTCGCCTTCCAGATATTACCCGGGATCGTTTTGTGAACCTGTTTGTAATTCTTGATGATCGTATAGGGCTCACCGTTAATAACCTTGGTATACGCAATTACCCCCATACCACCTAACCCCTTGGCGGTGGAATGAGCAAGACGAATTCTCTCACCTGCATCTTTAATAGACTTGGCATTCCCCAAGTTATCTTTGGCATTGAGTTCTTTCCAAAGAGCCTGGAGTTCCTCGAATGTCAGGACTGCAACCGTTTGGGACGGCTGCGTATAGATAACATCGAGATTCTCACCAGTTAACGGATTGTAGGGGGGCCAAAAGCCAGGGGATGAGGCAGGTATCTCGACGGGGGCGGGTTGTGTCGTCATAGCGGACATGGCGGCTGCCCGAGCTGATGGAGCTCCATCACCAACAGTGACAGTCCCCCCACCAATGATCACCCCACCACAACTGACACTCTTTCCGGTAAATGCGAGTGGCTTTCCATTTACAAAAACTGTTGCCGAACCTTCTGCTATAGCTCTTGGATGTTCGGGTGTATTTGGCTTGTCGTGAGGTTCAAGGGGATCGCCGACTCGCGCGGCAGGGATACCATCAATAAAGACGTCTGGAGAACCTGAAAGAATCTTGGTTGGTGGAAAACCATCATGGTCGGTTCCAATATCTCCGACCTTAGCCGCATTCCCCATAACTCCTCGCTCCTATTCATTTCGACAAGAGCGAGCCACTCTAAGGAGTTACAAAAGACTCCGTCAAAGTTATAAACCGGAAGTTTTGAGTCATGTCTCAAACCCAACCAACTAACGACAAGATCTGACCAATAAAATGAGACTGCCTGACAGCACCAAAGCATGGCCAGGGAAAGGCGCCGCATGTATGGGCACCGTCAGGCAGGCGCACATCATACGCGAGGCACAGAGCCGAGCACAGCAGCAAGAGCACAACGGAGAAGCCCACGGCGGCGTCTGCGCCACGGAATCCGCGCTCATCCGCTCCCGCCTGCGGGCTTCACCGGTAAAAATTTTTGCAAAAGTGGATTACCGCAAAACCATATGCCCAGACCGCGCCAGATAA
>NZ_CAWNZT010000326.1:0-2968 GCF_963878965.1 Aeromonas sp. HMWF015
TCTGCTTCTGCCGGATGGGGAAACGATGATATCGACTCGAGGTGCTTGGTCGATACAAAACCGGAGTGTCATGTTGGTGCCAATCGCAGTGCCATCTGGACTAAATCGCACAAATTGTCGATTGGCCGTCACGGTATGTTTTTCAAGAAAGGGTTCTGTTGCTGATAACAAGATATCGCCATTTGCAATATCGAATTGGCGATCCTGATTGATGTCGATAAAGACAAGCATGCGCTGGGCGCCGGTTTGATTTGCGAGTACGCAGCTTTCTTTTGTGGAGTTCCTGACAGGCATGGCAAGACATGCCGTGACGGGTTGCTGCTGTGTGATGGCTTGCCGTTGGCCGAAGATCAGGTGGTCCTGCAGGTTTCTTGTGTAGATGTCGCTGTCGGTAGATGTCAGCAGATTTGCCAATGACGGCAGTCCCAAGGTCAGCAGGATGGTTGTCAGGCTTGCAGATATTAAAAACTCAAGCAGGGTAAATCCATTTCGTTCCATAGCGTATGAGTCCTTGTTCAAAGGAGACTTTAAGCATAGCTATTGGATTGAAATGGATTCTTTTGTGCTCGTGTGTGTTTCGCTGTAGTTAATGCTGGTCATGGACATACAGCACCACTTGCCTGGCTATGGGCACGCCCGGCAGGCATAACTTCAATCTGAACGCCCTTTTCGCCGCTTACACAGAGTGAAAAGATGACCTCGCTGTCAGACGTAATGGTGCCATCTGGGGTGAAGCGCAGCGCCTGTGCATCTGCAGAAATGGCCAGTTCTGCAGGAAACTCGGGACTTGCCGTCAGAGTTGTTTCGCTGCCATTGAGCTTCTGATCGCTATTAGTATCGATAAAAGCGATCTGCCGGGTCGCTCCATTTTGATTGGCAGTAACGCACTCTTCTACAGAATTATTGATAGTGGTGAGGCAGAGAGTAACCGTTTGCTGGTTAGAGATAGCCTGTTGTCTGGCATAGTTTAAGTGGTTGAGAAGGCTTTTTTCCTGGGTCGCCAAATTATTGCTGCCAAGCAGGTTAGAGAGGGAAGGAATACCAATCCCCAAGAGAATGACGCCCAGCGCAATGGCTATCATCAACTCCATCAGGGTAAATCCGGCGTTTTTCATATCTGCGAAGGCCTGTCGTTCCGTGACTATGTACAGCTTATCCTTCCCGCTGGTTGCTGTCACACGGTTACGCCTGTCTTGAACTGGCAGATTGCCCCCCTTTTCTTTATCATTCCCCATCATTTTCGAATACAAGATGCATCGCCATGGCAAAAGCCCTCTCTCTGATGCTTGCCCAGTTGAATCTGACGGTAGGCGCCATCGAAGATAACACTGACAAAGTGCTCGCTGCGGCAGCTCAGGCCGAGCAGCAAGGTGCCGATCTGCTGGTCTGCTCCGAGCTGGCCCTGACCGGCTATCCACCGGAAGATCTGCTGCTGCGCGCCGATCTGATGATCCGGGTCGAAGCCGCGTTGGCTCGTGTTGCCGAATGGCAGGGCAACTGTGCCATTTTGGTGGGTCACCCTTGGCGTGAAGGAGAGGCGCTCTACAACGCGGCTTCCCTCTATGAGCAGGGCCAGCTGATTGCCCGTTACTTCAAGCAGGATTTGCCCAACTACGGCGTGTTTGATGAGAAGCGCTACTTTACCGCTGCAAGCGAGACCTGCGTGGTGCCATTCCGGGGTCACCAGCTGGGGCTGCTCATCTGTGAAGATCTGTGGCAGCCGGGTCCAGCGCAGGCCGCCAAGGCGGCGGGTGCCGAGCTGCTGCTCACCATCAATGCGTCGCCCTACGATCAGGAGAAACCCTGGATCCGCCGCAAGCTGATGGCGGAGCGCTGCGATCAGACCGGTCTGCCGCTGGTCTACCTCAATCAGGTCTGCGGTCAGGACGAGCTGATTTTCGACGGCTGCTCCAAGGTGTTCAACAGCCAGGGTGAGTTGACTCACAAGCTGGCCCCGTTTGCCGAAGAGCTGGCGCTGGTACGCTTTGCTGATGGCCAGCCGGTGAAGGAGCGGGAACCCGCTGCACCGCTGGAGCCGTTGGCCGAGACCTATCAGGCGCTGGTGCTGGCAGTGCGCGACTACGTTACCAAGAACGGTTTCCACGGCGCTGTGCTGGGTCTCTCCGGTGGGATCGACTCGGCGCTGACGTTGGCCATCGCGGCCGATGCCATCGGGGCCGACAAGGTGCAGGCGGTGATGATGCCGTTCCGCTACACAGCACAGATGAGTGTGGAAGATGCCAAGGAGCAGGCCGAGCGGATGGGGGTTGAGTTCAACATCATCTCCATCGAGCCTATGTTCGAAGGGTTTATGACCCAGCTGGCGCCGCTGTTTGAAGGCACCGCCCGCGATACCACCGAAGAGAACCTGCAGGCCCGTTGCCGCGGTGTGCTGCTGATGGCGCTCTCCAACAAACGTCGTCGTATCGTGCTGACTACCGGCAACAAGAGCGAGATGGCTGTTGGCTATGCCACGCTGTACGGTGACATGGCCGGTGGCTTCGACGTGCTGAAAGATGTGCCCAAGACGCTGGTCTTCAAGTTGTGCGAATATCGCAACTCGGTCGACTATGTGATCCCGCAGCGGGTTATCGACCGCCCCCCTTCAGCAGAGCTGGCACCGGATCAGGTGGATCAGGACAGTCTGCCGCCATACGACATCCTGGATGCCATCCTCAAGCGTTACGTGGAAGAGGATGCCTCGGTCGCCGACATGGTGGCAGAAGGGTTCGAGGAAGCGGTGGTGCGCAAGGTGATCCGCTTGGTGGATCTCAACGAATACAAGCGCCGTCAGGCGGCGGTCGGGCCCCGCATTACGGCTCGCAACTTTGGTAAGGATCGCCGTTACCCCATTACATCCGGGTTCGGCAAACAGAACTGGTAAGGAGTCACCATGAAGAAGATTGAAGCCATCATCAAACCGTTCAAGCTGGACGATGTGCGCGAGGCCCTGGCCGAGATCGGCATC
>NZ_CAWNZT010000327.1:0-21441 GCF_963878965.1 Aeromonas sp. HMWF015
CGAAGCAGCGCTCAACCCCAAGTCGACCGACTATCTCTACTTTGTCGCCAAGGGGGGCGGTGCCCACTATTTCTCCAAGACCCTCGATGAACACAATCGGGCGGTTCGCGAATACATATTGAAGAAACCCTAATGTCTAAATTTATTGTGATCGAAGGATTGGAAGGGGCAGGGAAGAGCTCGGCCGTACGTTATGTGACCGACTATTTGCAGCGTCACGGCATCAACCGGATCGAGTGCACCCGCGAGCCGGGTGGTACGCCGCTGGCCGAGCGGATGCGGGCCATCGTCAAAGAGGTGCACGACGAGCGCCTCACCATCGAGGCGGAATTGCTGCTGATGTACGCCTCCCGGGTACAACTGGTGGAGACCCGCATCAAACCCGCACTGGCCGACGGTGTCTGGGTGGTGGGTGATCGCCACGATCTCTCCTCCCAGGCCTATCAGGGGGGCGGCCGTGGTATCGATGCACAGCTTATCGGAGCCATCAAGCAGGCAGTGCTCGGCAACTTCAAACCGGATCTCACCCTCTATCTCGATATCGATCCTGCCCTTGGCTTGCAGCGTGCTCGCCATCGCGGCGAGCTGGATCGCATCGAACTGGAGCAACTGAGCTTCTTCGAGCGTACCCGAACTCGTTATCTCGAACTGGCCGCCAAGGACGATTCCATTGTGGTGATCGATGCGGCGCAAACGCCGGAACAGGTCAAAGCTGCCATCGAGCGTGCATTGGGTCACTATCTGTCGAACGAGCCGCTATGTATCCCTGGCTGATCCCCGACTGGCATGCCCTGAGCCAGACTGCCCAGTCCGGTCGTCTCGGCCACGCCTGGTTGTTGCTCGGCGATCCCGGCCTTGGCAAGGAGCAGCTGGCCGAGCGGTTGGCACGTTTGCACCTTTGCCAGCAACCGGATCGCGGAGAGCCCTGCGGTCACTGCCACTCTTGCCAGCTGTTTGACAAGGGTAACCACCCGGATCTCGGCACCATCACCCGCGACAGCAAGACCATCGGGGTCGAAGCTATTCGCGAGATCTGCACCCGGCTGCAGGGCTCTGCCCAGCTCGGTCGCGGCAAGGTGGTGATCATTCCTGATGCAGAGCGGATGACCGAATCGGCGGCCAACGCCCTGCTGAAAACCCTGGAAGAGCCGGCCGGCGACAGCTTGCTGTTGCTGATCGCTTCCCAGGTTTCGCGGTTGCTCCCCACCATTCTCAGTCGCTGTCACAAACATGTTTGTCAGTTGCCTGCGGAAGGGGAGACGGTACGCTGGTTGGCCGAGCAGGGTCATCAGGCCACGTTGGCTCAGGTGCGGATCTGTCAAGGGGCCCCGCTGCGAGTACTCGACTATATCGAGCAGCAACAGGACGGTACTCGCCGCGAATTGCTGGAACAGTTTGTCGCCCTGGGTCAAAGTCCGGTCAAGGCGATGGCACTGTGCAGCCAGCTGGGTCAGGAGACGCAGGTCAGGTTGCACTGGTTGCAGCTCTTCTTGTGCGATGCCCTGAAAACCCAGGCCGGATGTGGTCACCATCAACTGGCAATGCCGGATCTGGCCATCTTGAGTCAGCGGTTGGCGGAGCAGCACTCCAGCGAAAAACTGCTGGAAGCGGAGCAGCAGTTGGTTGCCCTCAAGGCAGCTTGCCAGCCGGGGCAGCTCTCCAATCCCACCATCCATCTGATGAACTGGCTCAGTCGCTGGTTATAAGTACCGACAAGCAGAAAGGTTTTATATGTTACTCGTTGATTCCCACTGTCATCTCGATCGCCTCAGCTATAGCAGCAAGCAGACCAGCATGGCCGATGTACTGGCCAAGGCCGCGAAACTGGATGTGGGATATTTTCTCTGTGTCAGTGTGACTCAGGCACAGTTCCCGACCATGCTCGAGGCGATCGCCTCCTATCCCCAGGTGTTTGCCTCTTGCGGGGTACACCCGCTCAATCAGGAACCCGGGGTGGATGCAGCCTTGTTGCTGACACAGGCTGCTGACGAAAGAGTGATCGCCATCGGCGAAACCGGGCTCGACTACTTCTACTCCCCCGAGAACAAAGAGGTGCAGCAAGCTTCTTTCCGCGAACATATCCGGGTTGCCCGTGCGCTGAACAAGCCGCTGATAATCCATACCCGCGATGCTCAACAAGATACCTTGCAGATCATGCGTGAAGAGGGAGCAGATCAGGTTGGCGGTGTGCTGCACTGTTTCACCGAGTCTCTCGAGATGGCGCAAGCCGCGATGGCGATGGGGTTCTATATCTCAATCTCCGGGATCGCCACCTTCAAAAATGCGTCTGCCCTGCAAGAGGTGGTCAAGGCTCTGCCCCTCGACAGATTGCTGGTCGAGACTGACTCGCCCTATCTTGCTCCTGTGCCGCATCGGGGGAGGGAGAACGAGCCCGCCTTTGTGCGTGACGTTGCGCAGTTTATTGCTGACCTGCGTCATATTCCGCTTAATGAATTGGCAGAAGCGACCAGCCGGAATTTCTTTGAACTGTTCAAACTGGCGACAAAATAATCCCCAAGCCCCGTTATTCGGGGCTTTTTATATTTCAAATATCAAGCTGATTACCCACCTGAATATTAATACCGTACGGTGTTATCTCTCACATTTTCCAGCCAATGTAACCTGTTCATCCATACAAACCTGAGTCGAATGATATTCCGATGTTTCGTTCATCTAATGTGGCCAAAGGGTATAAAAACAGCATGCTTTAAGTATCGATAATATTCATTATCGATACTTGATGTATGTGGAGGATCCTGTAAGATCCTCTCAAACTTCATATGAATCATAGAGTTCCGTGGCATATCCATCCTTGTCCAATCCAGCTCATCAGTCACTGCAGACTGTTTTCGATGCGCAGCTTAATAGTCGGGCACGCCGCTTTTTGCGCAGTGCAAAAGCGGATTCCACCCTCAATGCCTATCAGGCGGATACCCGTATTTTTGTCTTCTGGTGCCAATTGCACGGGCTTGATCCGCTGCAAACCACCCATCATGATATCATGAACTTTCTCGCTGATCAGGCCGATGGCGTATTGGCCGACTGGGTATGGCTGGATAAAGAGGAGGGAAAAGGGGAGCTGCGTAACGGTGAACCTCGTAAACCGGCAACCCTGGTGAGACGTCTGGCGGGGATCCGCTATGCCTTCAAGCAGAAAGGGATTCACCCCATGCCCACCGAACATCCCGAAATCAAGGAGATGATGCGCGGCATTGTCAGGTTGGGGGATAATCGCAAACGCAAAACCGGCGCCCTGACGTTGCAGCCATTGACCCAGGTGCTCGATGGCATCGACACCCATGATCTGGCGGGCTTGCGTGATTACACCCTGCTGCTCTTGATGTTCAGTGGCGCCTTGCGCCGCTCGGAAGCGGCCCGAATTGAGGTGAGCGACCTCGATTTTGTGGGGCAGGGGATCCGCCTTCGCCTCAAACCGAGCAAGCATCAGCTGCATGAAACCGAGATCGCCCTGATCCCGGGCAAGCAATATTGTCCTGTGTCGGCACTGCAAAACTGGCTGAGCAAAAGCCGGATCAGCGAGGGGCCGCTGTTTCGGCGCATGAATCGTTGGGGTCAACTGATGGCCGAACTACTCGGCCCCCAGGGCATCAATCTGATGATCAAACGCCGAACCGGCCAAACCATCGACGATCTTTACGTCAGTGGCCATAGCCTGCGGCGCGGATTTATCACCTCGGCGGTGACTGCCGGCAAGCCAATGAACAAGATCATCGAGGTAACGCGCCACAAGGATATGCGAACCCTGCAGGAGTACTTCGATGACGCCCATAAATTCTCCGATCATGCCCTTGATGGCTTGCTTTGACACAACTGCGTCACTTCTTTTTTTATGTTAAATGATATCCTGTTGATCTAATGATATATTTGCCGCGCAGCCTGTAGCCCAAAGGGGAAGGGCCATCTTCCTATGGATAATGGCATGTGATGAGAGATAACAAATCCGGAAATGGAAAATCGCAAGGACATATCCAAGAAATGACAGTGCGTGAAGAGCAAGAGGTGGTGCCCCAAAACAATGCCGAGCGGCAGCGCCAACATGTAAAACGCAAGCAGGAGACCCATACCCGGCTGCAATGCTGGATCAGCAATCGCCACGCCGAACGATTGGCCGCACTGGGTCTTCATCTCGAAGACAGTCAGGCATCACTCATCGAGCAGGCGATCGATCTGCTCTACCAACATGAGCTGGGTAGAGAACCTCCGTTTGAAAACAGAGTCGCCACACTGGTCGAAGAGACCGTTGAATAGACACAAGAGTGAAGTAACAGCGAAACGTGAAGAGATAAAAAAAGCCAGGTACGAATTCCTTGTACCTGGCATAGGGGAATTGGCTCCTTGCAGAGCCGTGCGCTAACTGGTGTTCGGATTGCCTTAAGCTTAGACAAGGCTCAAGGCTTTTCAAGATCCGAAGAAAAGTTCAACCAGAGTGTGGGTATTTCAGACTCGTTCAAGTGCTGATGCACCGAACGGCACACTACGCATTGAACAGATTGTTGTCACGCACCAGCTCGCGGGGGAGGACATTCTTGACCCGACTACCCACCCATTTCCCCATGCCCAGGGTATGCCCCTGATAGCGGACGATCACCTCGCCAGCGCCAGCATCCTGTTCTGGCCAGACGTCCCGCCCCATCATGAATTCCCGCGCATTGGCGCTATCCAGTTCGACTACGCCCTTGCTCGCTTTATCGCCATAGGCCAGTGCCCACTCATGAGTGAGGCGATAGCCTTTCTTGAAGGTCTCAGCCAACTTGATGCCAATGCGATCGAAACGAAGCTTGCCTTGCACCAGATCAAACCGCTCGGGGAAGAGCCAGATCTCGTCATTGCGGCCAAACAGCTGACCCTGCGGTGCCACCCCGAAGTTGGCTTCAATCTCGCACAACATGGATTCCACCTCTTTGGCAGGAAGCGGCGCAAAGGGGAATTTACCCAGCTTGCCCGGCTTGAACATGGTGTTGGGCACCGAGTGATGCTTGCGCAATCTGGCGACGAAAAAGCCTTCACTGTCGAAGATCTGGGGCCAAACGTGCAGATATCCCTCGGATGTGCAGGCCTGCTCTGCATGGGGGAACAGGTCTGCCAACGAATCAAAACTCAAGGCATCGCCAAACTTGTCCAACAAGGATTGGCAAACCGCTTGGTTCTCCTGCTCACTCAAGGTGCAGGTGGAGTAGACCAGTACGCCACCCGGTTTCAAGGCATGGAAGGCGCTCTCAAGCAACCCTTGTTGCACCGTCGCAATCTCGTCGATGCTCTCGATGCTCCAGTTGCGCAGCGCATCTTCATCCTTGCGCACCGTGCCTTCACCGGAGCAGGGGGCATCGAGCAGGATGGCATCGAATGTCTCCGGCAACCACTGGCCAAATACCTTGGCATCAAAATGGGTCATGCCTACATTGGTCACGCCGCAGCGCTGGATATTGGCGCTAAGCACTTTCAACCGGCTGCTGGAAAACTCGTTGGCAACCAGCATCCCCTGATTGTTCATCAAGGCGGCTATCTGGGTGGTCTTGGAGCCGGGGGCCGCCGCCGCATCCAGCAACATGCCATCCGCCTTGATCTTGTCGCTGGCAAAGAGTGCCGTCACCGGCAGCATGGAGCTCGCTTCCTGAATGTAGAAGAGCCCGCTCAAGTGCTCGGCGGTGTTGCCAAGTGGGACGGTTTCATCGCTGCGGGTCAGCCAGAAGCCAGTATCACACCAGGGGACAGGGTCAAGCTGCCAACCCAGTGGCTCCATCAGAGCGACGAAATCCGAGACGGCGATCTTCAAGGTATTGACCCGAATGCTGCGGCGCAGCGGACGTCGACAACTGGCCACGAACTCATCCATCGAGAGATGGGCCGGCATGATGGCCGCAATGTGGCGTAAAAAGTAATCGGGAAGGAAGGTGTTGTCGTGCACTGTGCCGTCTCGTTGACCGAAAAAGAGGGGCGATATCCTACCACAAGGCTAAGAATATTCTGAATCTGAACCCTATCAACAGGTACCGGAATATAAAAAAGCCCGGCACTATGCCGGGCTTGGATGAGATACAAAGGGAAGAGATCAGGGCTGGATACGCGGACTCCACTCCAGCCACTCTTTCTCGGCCTTGCCGTAAAGCGGATAGCTGTGGCCCGCTTTGACGGTCGGCCCCATCTCCTTCTCCGGCGTATTAAAAGCAATGCCGCCGGCCAGCAGGCTCTGCACCGTCTCCACTTCGATGGTGCCACCGGTCAGCCCGATATCCGCCTTGACCCCGGAGACATTCCAGAAACGGGAGTTGGCCCGCACCAGATGGGCATACTCCTGATCCACGTTGACATCGATCACCACCTCGCTGCCATCCCGAGCCAGCGCCACCTTGGTGACACTGCCCACCACCATCTTGCGAAACAGCAGCGGACTGCCGACGCTTAGGCCATTGACGGAGGGGCTCTTGAGGGTCAGGGCCAGACCCAGAGGACCGGTCTGACTCAAAGGGAAACGATCTTTGCCAGCGCCTTTACCGGGTTGTGCTTCTACAAACGCCCCCTTGATCAGGGTATCGAGGTGAGCGACACCGCCCAGCCCCAGCTTGGCCTGCACCAGAGTAAAGCGGGCGCCGGACTGCAGGAAACGCTCGGCGTAGTGGCCATCGAGTTCGGCCTTGAAGATCACCTGACCCAGAGACGGCTCCAGCTCGATCTCTTCGATTTTGCCGATATCGACCCCGCGATAGCGGATCGGGCTGCCAATCCCGAGCCCCGGATTGCTCTCTGCCACCAGTGACAGCTGGCGCACCTTGGCCTTGGCTTGTTCCCTGGAATCGAACAGTTGATGGCTACTGCGGCCATTGGCCAACCGATCGAACTCGATGGCACCGCGCAGCAGGGTACCGAGGTTACCCACCTTGACTTGCACCCCATCGACCCGCACCTTGGTGTCGATGGCCGGTTTTTTCCAGAATTGGGGTTGTTGGGCGAGGAGGGGAGCATAGACTCCATCAATCTCGAGTTCGATCTCGACCCCCTCTTTGGCGGCGCGCAGCTGTTTGACCATGCCCGCTTCCAGCCCCAGATAAAGCACAGGCGAGCCAATGCCAATGCCATCGGCCTGATCTGCCTTGAGCAACCAGCGCTGGGGCTTGGCATCACGGGTACCGAGCAGTGCCAGCTCCTGACTGGGGTAGAGACGGTTAATCCGCTCGCCACTGCTGGCTTGTACCAGCTTGATCCCGCCTCCCAACCAGGCACTGGCCGGACTGGTTTCTACTTTGATGCCGCTCAGATCGGCATCGATCTGCAGCGGGGCAGCGCGATAGAAGCGGGCACGATTGAGCAGATGGCCATAGTTCGGCGCCATCACCAGCTCAACGCTGGCATTGCCGCGTGCATCCAGGGTGAGCTGGCTGATACGGCCCACCTGCAATCCCTTGTACCAGACAGGTGCATCCTGATTGAGCCCCGCCAGATCGTCAGCCTGCAGCGTCACCTTGGTGCCGCTCTGGGGGGCGCGATCGGTCAGTGTCATCTTCTGTACCGGTTTACCCGCTACATAGTCGAGGCGAATGGCCGGGCCGGTAAGCAGGCGATCTGCATGCTGCACGCCGGTCGCGGAGAGGGAGACACTCTCCCACACCAGTTGGCTCTTGTCGGTAATGCGATAGGCCTGCTCAGGATTGATCAATGCCGTGACTACGCGGCCTTTGTCGGTGAGACGAATGGGGTCGATACGACCAATCTCGATCCCCTCATAGAGGATGGGCATCCCCTCTTTGACCGGAAGATCGCCAGCCGCAATGTTGATACGCTCGCCACGCGCCGCTTCCGCCAGTCCTTTATAGAGGACGAAAGTCTGTCCCTTCTCAGGCTCCGGTGAATCTTTTGGTGAGTCAAAGGCAATGCCGCCGCTCAGAATGGAGGTGAGGCTGCCAGCCTCCACGCTCACACCGGCCAGACTGAAGGAGCCCTTGATGCCGCTGATGTTCCAGAAGCGGGTATCGGCTTTGACCAGATGCTCGAAACGCGGTTCGATCACCAGATCAAGAATGACATTCTGATTGTCCTGACCCAGGCGGGTATTGATGACGCTGCCGACCTCGATACCGCGGAAATAGAGCTTGGCGCCAATTCCAACAGAACCCAGCGAATCGGCGGTCAGGTGCAGCATGCGACCCTGAGCCTGATAGCCGGGAGGAGGGCCCTCCAGTGCATCGAAGGTCTCCTCCAGCGGATTGCTTTCACGCCCTGGTTGCAGGTTGATGTAGTTGCCGGATACCAAGGTATCTAGGCCAGAGATCTCGGTCAGCGACGCCTTGGGGCTCACCAGCCAGAAGTCGGATCCCTTGCGGATCAGCGGTCTGGCACGGCTATCAATCTTGGCCATCACCGCAATCTTGCGGCCATCTTCAGCCAGCTCCAGCTCTTGCACCACGCCGATGGCTACCCCCTGATAACGAACCTGGGTTTTACCCGGCAAGATGCCGTTGCCCTGGGCGAAGTTGATCTGGATAAGCTGGCCACGGCTCAATACCTGCTGATAGAGAAAGCCACCTGCCAGCAGCAGGGCTATCAGGGGTAACAGCCAGACCGGCGATAACCAGCGACGCTTTTCAATGACGGGTTCAGCCCCGATCATACCGACTCCTTATTGGCTGGATTAAACAGCACATCAGACAAAAACAGAGAAATCATCAACGGGCCGCCTTGTCCCACAGTAAACGGGTATCGAGCATGCGGGCCGACATCATGGTCAGCACCACCACACCGGCAAAGGCGGTGGCCCCAGGGCCTGCGCGGACACTCAGCAGCACACCCCGATCGACCAGCGCCACCATCAGAGAGATCACGAACAAGTCCAGCATCGACCAGCGACCGATAAAATCGATCACCCGATACATCACCAGCTGGCGCTTGCGCCGCACCGGCTTGGCCCGCTGCAACTGCCAGCAGATCCAGCCCAGACCCAATATTTTGCCCACTGGCACCAGTATGCTGGCGGTGAGGACTATGGTGGCAATCCCGCTCATCTTGCTGCGATAGAGCATCATGATACCGCTGAAGATGGTATCTGACTGCAGTAACCCCTTGTTGTAGAAATGGGTAATGGGCAATAGATTGGCAGGCAGCAACATGAAGGTGGCGAGCGCCAGCAAGCCCCACGACCAGGCGAGGGAGCGGGGAATGCGCACCTGTAATTTGCTGCTGCAACGGGGGCAGACTGCCCCGGCTTGATAACGCACCAGCAAACCGCAGGTATGGCAGCGGCAGAGCCCCATCTCACGGGCGCTGGTCATGTTCCGGCTCCTTTAACGGGATCCGCGTCCAGTAGGGGGCGGGGTCAAACAGGATCAGCAGGGTCATGTTGAGCAGCATCAAAATACCGAGACTGAGCAAGCCGCCACCGAGGCGCACATCGGCGATGTCGATCAGTTTGAACAGGGCAACCAGCAGGCTGACGATATAGACCTCCAGCATGGCCCAGTGGCGAAACACCTCGACCAGCTTCAAGGTGACGGGAAGAATGTGCCAACGTTTGGCCAGACCCGAAGCCAGCGCAAAGATCCCTGCCAATAACCCCACCGGCGCCAACACGGCGCACCAGAGCACCAGGCTGGCCACCCACCATTCTCCCTCACCAAACAGCACCAGAATACCGCGCAGCAGGTCGGCGTCGGTGTTGACCCCCGCCAGCCGCAGATAGATCAGCGGTTCAAAAAAAGCGGAGGGCAGCAGCAGAAAACCGGTGATGGTCAGGGCCATCAACTGGGAAGGACGAAAGGCATAACGGCCATAGAGATGCTGATGACAACGCGGGCAGTGGGCATGACGACGCAGCGGCAGTGCTTTGCGCTGGATCAGCAAGTCGCACGCCGGACAGACAATTACGGAACCGGGCTCCATCATACAATTCAACCTGTTGAAGGAATTGGTGAAATTTACCCTAAAACCGGTTTCCTGTCTTGCCTGCAGCCGGAATGTTACGAAAGTATAATTGACGTTAACGTAAACGTGATATTAGATAGCCAGACTAGACAGGTGAAAGGAGTCATGATGTCCAGTTTGTCCCCCTCGGCAGGCTTGCGCTTTCGCACCGCCCTTGCCAATGAACATCCCCTGCAGATCGTCGGCACCATCAATGCCTATATGGCGTTGATGGCCGAGCGCAGTGGTTTTCAAGCTATTTATCTCTCAGGTGCCGGAGTAGCCAATGCCTCCTACGGCTTGCCAGATCTTGGTATGACCTCCCTCAACGACGTGCTGATCGATGCCGAGCGGATCACCGCCGCAAGCCGTGTGCCGCTACTGGTCGATATCGATACCGGCTGGGGCGGGGCATTCAATATCGCCCGCACCATCCGCGCGTTTGAGCGAGCCGGAGTGGCAGCCGTCCATATGGAAGATCAGGTGGCCCAGAAGCGCTGCGGTCATCGCCCCAACAAGGCGGTGGTGTCGCTGGAGGAGATGTGCGATCGCATCAAGGCCGCAGTGGATGCCCGCGAGAATAGCGAGTTCGTCATCATGGCCCGCACCGATGCACTGGCGGTGGAGGGGATGGAGTCGGCTCTTGAGCGCACCGCTGCCTATGTGGCCGCCGGTGCCGACATGATCTTCGCCGAGGCGGTGACCGAGCTTGCCCAGTACGACCAGTTCAAGCAGGCGGCCAAAGTACCGATCCTCGCCAACATGACCGAGTTCGGTAAAACCGAGCTGTTTGACAAAGAGTTGCTTGCCGCCCACGGGGTCGCCATGGTGCTCTATCCCTTGAGTGCCAACCGGGCCGCCAATCAGGCCGCCCTCAACGTCTATCACCATATTCGCCAGGATGGCCATCAACGCGCCGTCGTGGAGATCATGCAGACCCGGGAGTCGCTCTACGACTTCCTCGGATATCACCACTACGAGCAGACCCTGGATCGTCTGTTTACAGCCAAGGAATAGGAGGCAGCTTATGGGACAGCAAAAACCGTTGGGTGGGGCAGGTCTGCGCGGGCAGAGTGCAGGGGAGACCAGTATCTGCACCGTGGGCAAGAGTGGCACTGGTCTTACCTATCGCGGCTATGACATCAAGGAGCTGGCCGACAGCGCCCAGTTTGAGGAGGTCGCCTATCTGCTGCTCAAGGGGGAGTTGCCAGATGAGCAGCAGCTTGACGCCTACAAGCGCGAGCTGCGTCGCCTGCGCACCTTGCCCCAGCCGCTGCTGGAGGTACTGGAGCGCATTCCCGCCGATGCCCATCCCATGGATGTGCTGCGCACTGGCTGCTCCATGCTCGGCGATCTGGAGCCGGAAGATGGTTTCGAGCATGAGCATGAAGTGGCGGATCGGCTGCTGGCCGCCTTCCCGGGCATTCTGATCTACTGGTACAAGTTCAGCCACGAGGGCGTACGCATCGCCCTCGATACCGATGAAGAGTGCATCGGTGGCCACTTTCTGGCGCTGCTGCACCAAAAAGCGCCGAGCGAGCTGGAGCGCCGGGTGATGCATGTCTCCCTTATCCTCTACGCCGAGCATGAGTTCAACGCATCCACCTTTGCGGCGCGGGTCTGCGCCTCGACCCTTTCCGACATGTTCTCCTGTATCACTGCCGCCATCGGTACCCTGCGCGGCCCGCTCCATGGCGGTGCCAACGAGGCGGCCATGGCGATGATCGAACACTGGCAGGATGAAGAGCAGGCAAGGCGCGAACTGCTGGCCAAGTTGGCGGCCAAGGAGAAGATCATGGGCTTTGGCCACGCCATCTACCGCACTTCTGATCCGCGCAACGTCATCATCAAGGAGTGGTCGGCCAAGCTCGCCGAGGCGGTGGGGGATGAGCGTCTCTACCGCGTCTCCTGCGAGGCGGAGAAGGTGATGTGGGAAGAGAAAGAGCTCTTTCCCAACGCCGACTTCTTCCATGCCAGCGCCTATCACTACATGGGGATCCCGACCAAGCTGTTCACGCCTATCTTCGTCTGCTCGCGGGTCACCGGCTGGTGCGCCCACGTGATGGAGCAGCGCGAGCACAACCGGATCATCCGCCCGAGCGCCGATTATGTCGGCCCGGCCCCCCGTCACTTTGTCTCTCTACAACAACGATAAGGAAGTCACGATGTCCGCCAACGTCGACGTCAACCACAGACCCGAGCCCGATCAGGTGCTGGTCGATATTGCCGATTATGTCTGCAACCACCCCATTACCAGCCAGGCGGCCCTCGACACCGCCCGCTACTGCCTGATGGATACGCTGGGCTGTGGCCTGCTGGCCCTGCGCTTCCCCGAGTGCACCAAGCACCTTGGCCCCATAGTCCCAGGTACACTGGTACCCCATGGTGCCCGGGTGCCCGGTACCCAGCTCTGCCTCGATCCGGTCAAGGCAGCCTGGGACATCGGCGCCATCATCCGCTGGCTCGATTACAACGACACCTGGCTGGCCGCCGAGTGGGGTCACCCATCCGACAATCTGGGCGGTATTCTGGCCACTGCTGACTGGCTCTCCCGTACTCGCGTGGCCGAGGGCAAGGCGCCGCTCACCATGGCCGATGTGCTGGTGGCCATGGTCAAAGCCCACGAAATTCAGGGTGTGCTGGCGCTGGAGAACTCCTTCAACCGGGTTGGTCTCGATCACGTGGTGCTGGTCAAGGTCGCCAGCACCGCCGTGGTGACTCACATGCTGGGGGGCACCCGCGATCAGGTGATCGATGCGGTCTCCCAGGCCTGGGTCGATGGCCAGAGCCTGCGGACCTACCGTCATGCCCCCAATGCAGGGTCGCGCAAGAGCTGGGCGGCGGGGGATGCCACCTCCCGTGCAGTGCGCCTCGCCCTTATCACCATGAGCGGCGAGATGGGCTATCCCGGTGTACTGAGCGCCCCCAAGTGGGGCTTCTACGATGTGCTGTTCAAGGGCAACCAGTTCGCCCTGCATCAGGGGTACGGCAGCTATGTGATGGAGAACGTGCTGTTCAAGATCTCCTATCCCGCCGAGTTCCACGCCCAGACTGCGGTAGAGTGCGCCATGAAGCTGCACGGTCAGGTGAAGGGGCGTCTGGAGGAGATCGACCGCATCGAACTCACCACCCATGAGTCGGCCATTCGCATCATCAGCAAGGTCGGCTCCCTCAATAACCCCGCCGATCGGGATCACTGCCTGCAGTACATGGTGGCGGTACCGCTCATCTTCGGTCGCCTGATCGCCGAGGATTACGAGGATGACGTGGCGGCCGATCCCCGCATCGACGTGCTACGCGGCAAGATGGTGGTACAGGAGGATAAACGCTACAGCCGCGAGTATCTGGAGGCAGACAAGCGCTCCATTGCCAACGCCATCCAGATCTTCTTCAAGGACGGTACTCACACCGCCAAGGTGGAGGTGGAGTATCCGGTCGGCCATCGTCGCCGTCGGGAGGAGGGGATCCCGCTGCTGGTGGATAAATTCCAGCACAATCTGGCCACCCGCTTCCCGGCCAAACGGGTCAGCGACATTCTGGCCCTCTGTCAGGATGGGCCGCGCCTTGCCGCCACCCCGGTACACGCCTTTATGGATCTGTTGGTGATCTGACCGGTGTTGTATTGGGCAACATATCGGCAAACAGCGATAAACGAAAAGCGGGCCCATCGGCCCGCTTTGTTATTCTGGCGGCTTATCCCTCGATAAGCCTTACCCCAGCGCACTGCTGTCGCCGTTAAAGAGCGCCGTCATAATGGCCATCTCGCGACTGGCGATGGTCTCGAGGAACTCGTTGGCACGCCCCATCTGATGACACACCTGATAACCACGCTCGACAAAGGAGAAAAGCTCGCCAAGCCCCGCCAAATGGGCGGGCCCTGACACCAGCTTGAGGGTCGCCCCCAGCAGCGGTTTTCTCGCCAGCCTGTCCAGCGTCATCCCAAGCTCGCTCACCAACGCAATCTGATGCTCCCGGCGCGCCTGCTCGCCTACGGCACGATAGGCGATGGTGTAGTGGTCCGGCGTGATGGGAGCTATGCCATCAATGCGCCGCAGCGCCACCACCATCAGGTAATCCAGCTCTTCGGAGAGAGCGTCGAGCTCGATCGCCTGCGCCAGCACCTTGAGGCCGGACTCCGGCAACAGCCGTTCGGCGGTCGGCATCACCCGCATCACGTCCGCATCGCGGCGGGCGCAATCCCCCGGGCCATAGAGGTCGGTCAGGAAAAACTCGGCGGCGGGGCCGTAGCGGTCACTCTCCAGCAGATCTCGATGGGTTCGCCCCAACCGGTCGGCCTGCCACTGGCGTAGCCGATCCCGATCCTGCAGATCTTCCGGGTGGGCACGCATCTGCTCGCGCAAGGCTGCAACCCGCTTGAGCTGGCGGTAGAGCCGACCCAGGGTGCTATCGTCGTCGTGGGCATGTTCTTGATGCGTCATCTACAGCTCTCTGGCCTTGGGCCCATTGATGGGAATTCGGTGATACGAAGATACAAGTGAATGAAAAACAAGCAGCTTTTGCTGACCGTTCCGTGACAAGTGTAGCGCGCACGGGGGAGGGAATAAATGCCATGCCACGCTGATGGCCTGCATCCCTCTCGACTCTGTTAAGTGAGTCCCATTTATGTGAACCATCCTTTCATTTGTTGTGAACATGTGTTTAATATCAATAACTAACTTATGACCCAGAGTAACGACCATGTTCTTCAACTCGCTTGCTGGCAGCAGCGCACTCTCTACCATCCAGATCAGCCGTCAGCATCCGCTGGGACTGGCCGCCGCCCGGATCGCGGCCGAAGCCATCGCTGCGGACATGAGCGAGAGCTATCAACTCGATTGCGAATGGGCGGATGAAGAGGAGACCGAGCTACGCTTTCGCGGCTCAGGGGTACATGGCACTCTCACCTTGGACGAAGATACCCTGGAACTGGAAGTGCATCTTGGTTTGATGCTGTTGCCAGTACGCAGCGTGCTGGAGCAAGAGATCCTCGATTATGTCGACAATCGCTTACCTTGCCCCAAACGTGTTTGAAACTCTTCGTTGCACTGGTTTTAAATAAACCAGCTGTAAACGATGGCTGTTTGAAATAAGTTTGCAAGCCATGTGGTTTTTCAGATTTATTATCCAGCGAGGTCTCGATTCTATTTGTAAGTAATCTTTCATCTTTATTTCATATTTCGAGTCGGCACTCATTAAAGTCATTCTGATTGCATCAAGCCTTCATCCGGATATGAGGGAAGGTGCAATTTGCCGCCTCGGTAAATTCATTTTGTAGGGAAACAACCATGCCACTGAGTGAATTTATCTCCTGCGTCGATACCGCCTGGTTACGCATGGACAGACCCAACAACCTGATGCAGATCATCGGTGTCCTGATGTTTGAAGGAGAGCTTGATGAAACGCGTCTGCGGGCCGGATTGCGCCATACCATTTCGGTGCAACCCCGTTTCCACCAGCGGGCCGTGCTGGAGGGGGGCTCCTACTACTGGCGCCATGATCCCGATTTCGATCTCGATCAGCACCTCAAGCGAGTGATCCTGCCGGGTGAAGCGGGCAAGCTGGAGCTGGAGAAGCTGGTGGCCGATCTCGCCTCGACGCCGCTCAACCACCAGCGCTTGCCCACCCAGCGAAGTGTCGGTCAGGTGCATATCCCACAGGGGGCGCTGGTGGTGCGCATTCACCACGCCATGGGCGATGGCTTCTCGCTGGTGCGAGCCATGCTGACCATGATGGATAACACACCGGAAGGGGCGCCGCGACCACCGTCACCGGAGCCACTGGATGACAGCGATGACGAGGATGAGGAGGATTGCCACCAGGGCAGCCGTCTGGTGTGGGCCGGTCTCAAGCTGACCGGTAGCCTCTGGTCCAAATATGTCGAAGTGGTCACCCATCCCACCAAGGCGGTGGATTACCTCAAGACCGGGCGGGATGTGGCGAGCGAGCTGTGCAATATCGCCACCCTCGGTGATGACTCCCCCTGCCGCCTGCGGGGCAAGACCACCAGCACCAAGCGGGTGGCCTGGTCGGAGCAAATTGATCTGCCGGATATCAAGGCAGTGGGCAAGGTACTGGGCTGCTCGGTCAACGATCTGCTGATCGCCGCCACCGCAGGGGCGTTCCGCCACTACCTGCAGGAGAAGGGGGATGATGCCAACAAGGTCAAGATCCGCGCCCTGGTGCCGGTCAATATGCGAGCACCGGATGATGAGGGGGCACTTGGCAACCGCTTCGGGCTGGTGGCCCTGGACTTGCCACTGGATGTTGAACACCCGTTGCAGCGGCTCTATACCGTGCGTGACCGGATGCAGGCACTGCGCACCTCGCTGCAACCCGTGGTGGTACTCAACCTGTTACATGCCCTTGGCATGGCCCCCAATGCGGTGCAGCAGCAGGCAGTCGAGCTGCTCACGGCCAAAGCCAGTGCAGTGATCACCAACGTGCCCGGCCCGCAGCAGACCCTCTATCTGGCCGGTGCAAAACTACGCCAACCACTGTTCTGGGTGCCGCAATCGGGGGATATCGGCGTCGGCGTCTCCATCCTCTCTTACGATCACAAGGTGCAGCTGGGCCTTATCACCGACAAGAAGCTGGTACCGGATCCGGATCGGGTGGTCGAGCGGTTTGCGGTGGAGTTCGAACAACTGCTGTTGCTGGTGCTGATGGAACCGGAGCTGCTGTTTGACCCCAACGGGCTGGATGCGCTGCTCGGTTGAGCGAGCATTTGAGCGACCAGTGACAGCGTAGCCAACCGGACTGCACCCATCATAAAAGAGGCCAACCCGTGGGTTGGCCTCTTGTTTTGTTGTCTATCCGTGACAAGAGTGGCGGTTAATCCTCCAACTCTTCCCGCGCCGCCTCCACATCGAGGCGCTCCATGGCATCCATAGGTTCGCACTCGGCCGCTTCAGCATAGAGGGCTTCGGCGGCTTTCAGGCGGCTCTTGCCGTGCAGCATCACCTGTGCGTTGGCGTACTCCATGCGGGCGATAGCCGAGTCGGGGATCAGCGCCAGCGCTTCCTTGAAGTGACGCTCGGACTCCTCCTTCTTGGCGCCGTAGGTGAGGCCGCCGATCATGGCCCCCAGCTTGTCGACGATCTCCGCGTGCCAGGCACCAAAGGCAATATGGGCCTCGGCGTGATCTGGCGCCAGCTCCAGCGCCTTCTCAAGGCTTGCCTTGATCTTGTCGCCAATTCCTTGCGAGAGGGCCTTGGAGATGGAAATGACCTGACTGTAGCGACCGAGTGCCAGCGCGTGGAAATACCAGGCATTGGCGTTCTTGGGCTGACGCTTTTGCAGCTTCTCGGCATGGCTGGCTGCCCGCTCGAAGGCGGCTCGCTTGGCATACTTGTCTTCCAGCAGATAGCTGGCGTGGATCACCAACGCCTTGTTTGCCACATTGAGGCCCGCCTCACCGGCCGCTTCGCCAAGGGCGACAGCCCGTGCAAAATCCCCGGCATGATAGGCCCGCCAGGCATCCTGTACCTGCTCATCCTCGGGCCAGGGTTCGGCATCCCCCTGATGGAGACGATCCCAGTTGTCCGCCAGCTTCTGGCCAGCATACTCATAGGCCGCATCCGCGTAGGGGAAGGGGACAAATTCGAGTTGTGAAGTGGTCATGCTTGTTCTCCCTGTAGCATGTGAATCAAACCTTGTCGGTATAGTGGTGGGCGAGGGCGCCAAGATGAGCGCGGGCATCGGCCCGCAAATAGGGTGCGACCAGCTGCATCACCTGAAAGACGCCGAGGGCAATATCGGCGTCCGCCTTGGGATGCAGTGCCCGCTGGTAAGAGATCCAGAATGTGCCCACCAGCGCCACATTGGCCGCCAGCGTGCGCATCTGTTGCGCCGTGCCCTCCATCAGCCCGACTGTTTGCAGATGGTTGCAAATGGCGATGGCGGTATGCTCCTTGTGGCGCAGCAGGGCGGAAAAGCGCTGTTCAACCTGATGATAACCACTCATCAGGGTCGCGATATCGTAGTAGAGGAAACGGTACTGCCAGATGGCTTCAAACATCAGGTGGAGAAAGAGCCAGATATCTTCTGGCTCATCGGACGGGGTGCTGACCGCCTCCAGCAGGCGATCCATCTGCTGTTCAAATTCGCAGAACAGGGCGTTGACGATCTCCTCCTTGTTGTGGAAGTGGTAGTAGAGATTGCCCTGGCTGATCTCCATCTCGGCCGCAATGGCCGAGGTGGTGACGCTGGGTTCCCCTTGTCGATTGAAGCAGGCGAGGGCAGTTGTCAGGATCCGCTCCCGGGTACGGCGTTTGGGTTTGCGATCCATGCTACTCCTTTGGTGATGAACGGCGCACGCCGTGGCGATAGCGTTTGGCAAGCCAGTGCTGCAACTGCTCCAGCGACTTGTCGAGGGCGGCGACCGAGCCAATGCCGGGGGCCAGCAGGGTGCGATCTTCATCGGCCAGCGCGGCCAAATTGAGCTCGAGGCCATGCTTGGCCAGCACCGGCGCCAACTCGTCACGGCGCTGCCAGAGATCGCGGCGGGTATGCTGGTAAGCGTGCTCGCAGAGGCGGCGGCGATCCCGGTAACTGAACACATTGGTGAAGAACATCTCGCCATCGGCAGAAGAGGGCTCAAACAGCAAGGCGTCGGCGTCGGGATATTGGTGTTTGTAGCGATCCATCCCCACATGCATGCGGGAGTGGATGATGGCGCGAAAAGTCTGGGCCAGTACCACCGGCAGACCGCTGTCCACCAGATTGGTGGGCGCGCCGGCGGCCATGTCCGCATCATAGGGCACCAGCGGATTGATGCAGAACACCAGATCCGCCCCCTCTTCCAGCGCTACCGAAGCGTGCAGAGTCTTGATCAGCGCCCCGTCCACATAGTAACGCCCGTTAATCAATGAAGGGGGAAAGAGGCCGGGCAGGGCGGCTGACGCCTGTACCGCCGCCGAGATGGGCACGTCATCGAGCCCCGGGCTACCGAAGGCGACCGGATGGCCGGTATCGAGTTCGGTAGCGACCACAAACAGTCGACTGCGCAGCTGGCGGAAATCGTTGCTGCGGCCGGGACGAGAAAAAAACTGGGTCAGGGTGCGATCCACCCCGCGGTTGTCGAACAGTCCGGTCGGAATGGCCTTGGAGAGCCCCTGCAGCGATTCAAACAGGCTGCGCTTCCAGGGCGCCGCCAAATAGTAGGTCAGGCTCTGCCAAGCCAGTGGCGGGATCGAGGTCAGGCGGTCGGCATATTCACGAAAGGCGGGACGCAGCAAGGTGGCCGGGTCAAACATCTCCCCCGAATCATCGCTGAGCAGGATCCGCACCAGCTTCGCCGGCGAGATGCCGTTGGCCAGCGCCGACGCCACCACGGCCCCTGAACTGACGCCGACATAGATATCGGCATGGTCAAGGCGCAAGCCACTGATGCTGTCAGAGAGGGCTGCGCAGGCACCGATCTCGTAGATGCCGCCGAGCGGCCCGCCGCCAGCAAGGGCAATTGCGATGGTACTCATAGCGTCGCCTCTCTATCCATGACATTCACCATGACAAGACCGGCCCAGCGCAGGGCATGGGCCGGTATCAATCACCTTCCGCCACCGCGAGGGATCAGGGCAGGACGCTCTCTGCTTTGGCCTTCACCTCTTTCACCGCATCTTCCGCAGCGGAGAGGAGATCGGCGGCCTGCTCAACCACGGCCTCTTTAGCCTTGGCTACCGGTGCCTTCTTTACCGGAGGCTTGCGGGCAGCGGGCTTTTTGGCGGCAGCCGGTTTGGCTTCAGCGGCCGGAGCCTCTTCGTCCTGGGCATCCAGCAGCTGTTGCACCACGTCGGTCAGCTCGGCCATGCGCTTGGAGAGCTTGTCGATGTCCTTGCGAGTCGGGATACCCAGACTGGCTACGGCGCGGGCCACGCGATCTTCAAACACCTGCTCCAGACGACCCCAGGTATTGGCGGTCTTGTCGGTCACAGCGGCAATCTTCTCATCTGCGCTCTGACGGGTTTTGGCCTGCAATGCTTCCCCTTCCTGCACTAGGGCTTCAAAGATCTTGCCACCCTCTTCCTGCGCCTTGGCATAGGCTCCCAGACCCGCCAACCAGATCTGCTGGGTGGACTCCTTGATGGTGGAGGTGAGTTGGTTGTCGGTCACTGACCCTGCCAGCGCTTTCAATTTCTTAGCCATGATCTTCTCCTTGAATAACGACAGTTAAATGTAATGGCGACAACGAAACTGCAATCGGGTTGTGGCATTACTGATTTTTCAACTTCAGTCTAGGGACAAAAAATAGAGGGTTCTACCTAATAACGGAACAGGCACACCACCGAAATTAGGGTTTGCTCACGAACCGACAATCAAATTGCGGATTCCCATATGAATCGTGATATATCTAACAACCTAGTAACACCCTAATCAGTAGCAGGATTCTCTTTATGAACTATTTCATTACTGGCGGTAGTGGTTTTATCGGGCGTAGATTGATCAAAAAGTTATTCCAACAGCATCCCGACTGTATCGTCTATTTTCTGATGCGCGCCTCTCATCAGGATAAATTGCCGGAGTTATTTGCATTCTGGAATGTGGATGAATCGCGCGCAGTCCCGGTTTTTGGCGACATGACGCAACCGCTGCTGGGGGTATCGGTCGAGATGCAGGAGCAGTTGATCGGTAAGATCGACCACTTCTTCCATCTGGCTGCCATCTATGATCTCAACGCCAAGGCCGGGATCCAGCAGCAGGTCAACACCGAAGGGACCCGTCAAGCCGTTCAACTTGCCGAGCGGCTGGGGACGGGGCAGTTCCATCACTGCAGCTCCATCGCTGCAGCGGGCCTGTTCGATGGTCTGTTTCGCGAGGACATGTTCGATGAGGCAGAGCACCTCGACATGCCTTACTTCCAGACCAAGCACGAAGCGGAAGGGATTGTGCGAAACGAGTGCACAGTTCCGTCGCGAGTCTATCGACCGGGGATCGTTGTCGGTGACTCCAACACCGGCGAGATGGACAAGATCGACGGCCCTTACTACTTCTTCAAGACCATCCAGAAGCTGCGCCGTCTGCTGCCGCCCTGGATGCCGGCCATCGGAGTTGAGGGCGGGCGCATCAACATAGTGCCGGTCAACTTTGTGGTCGATGCCATGGTGCATATCGCCCATCAAGAGGGCGAGGAGAACAAAACCTTCCACCTGACCGACCCCAACCCGATGCGGGTTGGCGACATGCTGAGCACCTTCTCCCGCGCCGCCCATGCGCCAGAGCCTGCGATCCGCATCAACGCCTCTCTCTTTAACTTCATTCCCCGCCACCTGACCGCCATGCTGATGACTATGGCGCCGGTGCGCCGTATCCGCGATGCCGCCATCGCCGATCTGGGTCTGCCGAAGGATGTGTTCCGCCTTATCAGTTACCCCACCCGTTTCGACAGTCGCGAAACCCAGCGGGTACTGAAAGGGACCGGCATCGAAGTACCGCCGCTGCACAGCTACGCCTGGCGGCTGTGGGATTACTGGGAACGTCACCTCGACCCGGAGCTCTTCATCGATCGCTCCCTGCGTGGTCGGGTCGAGGGCAAGG
>NZ_CAWNZT010000328.1:0-1296 GCF_963878965.1 Aeromonas sp. HMWF015
GCCACCTGTTCTTCTGGCGTCAGGCCAGCCAGATTGCGTTGTTGATGGTCAATGCGTTGGGTTTGCATGGGTTCCCCCTTACATGGTCATGGTTTGCATCAGGATGTCTGACGCACAGGCCAGGGTCGGCACCGCTTGAAAGCGGGCTTCAATGTCGTGGATCAGGATGGCGAGTGACCCCATGGCCGAGGTGGCCACGCTCACCAGGGTGTTGCGCTCCGAGCGGGTGATCCGGCCCCGGTCAGTCAGCTCCAGCGCTCGCTGGCCAATGCTGGCGATCTTGGCGTTCAGGTCGATGGCTTGATGGGGCAGGGAAGGAGCTCGATCAGCCTTGGGAATAGCCACTGCAGTGAGGCCACACTCCAACAACAGACCGTCGAACAGCGTCTCGTCCCCCTCGGTGGCGTGATAAATGGCCACCAGTTCCCTAGCGGTGAGTTGGTGAGGTTGTGCCGGGTTTAACTTGTTGCGTAGTACCTGCTCACCGATACCTGCAGTGCGGGCCACTTCGGCCAATGAATGGCTGGCGGCAAAGCGCGAACATGCGGAGTCAAAGTGATGATGTTTGCTGCAAGTTTGCTCAAACATGGCTTTCATCCCTCTGCTTGCGCGACACTCTAGGGCGGCGGACAGGTGCCGGTGCAGGTACCAGACCCGGCTGATTCATTGCCTGCTGGGTGTAGAGCACTAGGTTGATCAGCACTTTTTCAGCGCGGCCCTGCTTAGGCATGATTGGAATGCGCCCGGCCCGCACGTAGTTCTCCACCGTGCGCTGGGTCAAGCCGGTACGCTCGGAGAAGCTCTCTACCGTGCAAACCGGGGTATCGATATGGATGGGGGCGATAATCATGGATGGTTGCCTCCTGCGAGTTCAGTTACGCGCGACCTTGCGCGGTGTGATGCTGATCGGCTTTCAACTTGCCGCCAGTCAGCACTTCGATTTGGTAGGCTCGGCCTTTGGGGATGGTGTCTCCCCACTGGGATACCGCGCTTTTCTTGATGCCCAGAGCATCAGCAATCGCGGCTTTTGTGCCGAAGTAGTCGACGGCCAATTCAGTTTTCATGCTCACCTCAAAGTTCGGTTCATTGAACAGGTTAAAACAACTAAACTTTGCCGAAAGTTAAGTCATCTGGACTTTTGGGTCAAGCACTCTGGACTGGAAATTGTTTAGATTACTGAACTATGAAAAGTGAACGCATTAAAGAACTCAGGAAAAAACATGGACTTACCCAGCAAAAGCTGGGTGAACTCATTGGTGTGAAAAAGTCATCAATTTCTCAGTGGGAGAACGATGA
>NZ_CAWNZT010000329.1:0-2820 GCF_963878965.1 Aeromonas sp. HMWF015
GCGCCGGCGAGGTTGGGCCACAGCTGCGGCAGCAGGGTGACGGATTCGGCCTTGATGCCATCTTGCAGGGTGACCAGGGCGGCCTCGTAGTCGCTCCAGCTCTGGCCATCCTTCTCGGCAGCATTGATCCCCGCGACCGCCAGCAGCATGAACTGCCAGCGACCCCACTTGGCGATCAGCTCCTGGTTCAGCGCGTGGGCGGCGTTGATCTTCGCCTCGTCCCACTCTTGCCCCAGTACCACCACCCCTTCAAAGGATTGGGTCTTCTGGGCCTCACGGACGGCATCTTTCCAGTCCATGTCGGTGGGCAGCACGAAGGCGGCGGCCGTCCAGTTCTGGCCGGCATTGGCCATGGCGGCCTGCAGGTTGGTTTTGAGCTCGCAGGCGGGCTCGCCCAGCAGCTTGTCAAAGTCGCTCTGGGTGTTGAGGGAGAGCAGCTTGCCGGTATTGCTTGGCGCCGTGCCGACAAACAGCAGGTGGCGCTCGACCTCGGTCACCGGCCCCTGCATCTGGTTCACGTTGTTGATCTGTACATAAGGCCACATGGCGTTATTTCCCCTTCATCTCTTGCTTGTTGACGTCCCAGCCGTAGTCGATGCTCTGCAGGGCGCGGGCAAAGGCTTGCTCCCGTTGTTTGGCGTTGGCGCCGAGGAACGGGCGGGCAGGGAGCTCAATCTCCCAGCTCGCTTTCACCGGTTCATCCTTGAGCTTCCTGATGAGCAATCCCGCCTGGGCGTAGTTGAGATGGCCGGTGATCCAGCCAAGCGACGCCGAGCGGTATGACCCTTTGCGTGCCCCCGGGCGCTTGAACCCGAGCTCGCGCAGCTTGCGGGCCTGCGCCTTGGTCGCGGGCTTGAGCTTGCTACCCTCGCTGCTCGCGATGCGGCGCCGGCTGGCCGCGGTCACCTGATAGGTGTGTCCCTTCTGGTGGGTGTTGGCGATGACCCCTGCGTGAACGTTCATCGTCCCTCGCTTGAACCCGAGCTCGGCCACGTCCTGGCTGGGGGCGTGGATCTCCAGCAGTTTGGGCAGGCCGCGCAGCATCTTGCGTTTGCCCCGCTTGCGAGGCGCCCAGGGCTTGCCGTTGGGGTCTTGTTGCTGGCGCACATGACGGGCCGCCAGCTTTTTGAGCTCGGCCGCGGCGCGCCACACCAGGCGCTTGCGCTTCTGGGGTGGCAGGGCCAGCAGGTTGAGCTGGTCTTGGCTGCGGCGAGCGTCCAGGGTGATGGTGATCATGCCGGGCCACCTACCTGGTGATGGCCGGTGTCACCGACGTTCATGTCGATGTGGTCGGCCACCCAGATCTCATAGGGGGCCACCTGCCAGCGCTTGCCGAGCCAGTTGATGGGGCCGCTCGGGTGCTCGATAAGGCGCAGCGGCTCGGTAAAGGCGAGCTGGATCTCGAGATCGGCGCTCTTCTCATCGTTTGGGGTCACCGCGTATTCCGGGTCGGCCAGCTCAAACTGTTCGCGAAACGTGTCGTGCTCCTGCACCCAGGCGGCCACCGCGGCCAGCACGATGGCCGGATCCAGCTCACGAAAGGGCAGTTGCTCCACGATGAACACCGCCTGATAGGTGAGCCAGGCCACGTCTACGCCGGTGGGGCCCATATTGCGGGATTCGAGGCGGATCGTTCCGTTCTCCATCCAGCTGTCGAGGGACTTGCGGCACTTGGCCGGCAACACCCGGTTGAGCTCGGCGTGGAGGGCGTGCAGGAAATAGCCCTGGGCCTGCTGTTCACTCATCTCTTTACTCATATCAACGAGACCCCCGCCCGGTGTTTGCCCTTGATGCTGCGCACCAGTTGCTGACTTTCGGCTAGCAGTTGGGCCCGTTGCTCAGATGAGCGCTCGGCCAGGTTGTTGGCGGCCGGCCGCTCGGTGACGCTGGCGAACTCCGGCAAGATGGCCGCCTTGGCGCGGGCGAACACCGCGGCCAGATACTGCTCGGTTAGCGCATTGGTGCCACCCTTAAGGCTTGGCCCCGGCACCTCGGCGGCACAGGCATAGCCCTCGGCCATCAGCGCGGCCTGGCGAATCGCCAGCTGCAGGTTGATTTCCGAGATGGCCGCCAGCAGCGCGGCGCCGGTGGTTTGCGGGTCAAGGTCGGCAGGCAGGGCGCGGCGGCGTTCAAAATCGGCCACGGCCACATCGGGCCAGAACCCGTCATTGCGGATGGTGGCGGCGCTGTAGTCGATATCCTTGCCTGCAAACATCACTGACCTCGTTTGAAAAAAGGGCTCCCCTGTAGCCACGGATCGCAGGATTCGGCGCGGGCCTTGCGGCTGGCCTATCCTCCCCGCCGGGGAGCGACGGCGCGGAGAGTCGGTTGGTTATTCGGGATTGAGCACCCGCAAGCGCATGGCAATCTTCTGGCGCAAGGTGTTGACCCCCACCTTGCTGTGCAGCTTCTCTGCTTGGGCCAGCCAGTGGTCGGCCTGCTCCAGCGTGGTGGAGTCCCCCACGGCACTGGGGCGCGGCTGGCCGTCCTGGTCACGTAGCAGCAGGCAGCCCGCGGCCTTGAACCACTTGGCGGTGAGCTTCTCGTTAAGGCGCCAGTCATTGCGTACCTTGTCGAACACCCGGGAGAACCAGGGCTCGACCGCATGGCCTTCAGCCGCTTGCTTCTCGGCCCACTCCAGCACGGTGTCGGCCACAAAATGGGCCCAGTCCCGTTTGATGTTGCTAGGGGTGCGCTGGCCCTGGGCGATGGCGAGCTCGGCCCAGGCGATGCCGGTGTCGAAATCGCCCACATCGAAGGCCCAGACGGTGAGCAGCTGAAACAGCTCGTTCTGATAGGGCTGGCCTGACTCGGCCACGC
>NZ_CAWNZT010000330.1:0-3294 GCF_963878965.1 Aeromonas sp. HMWF015
AATAAGTCAGTCGGCAGATGATGGTGCCTCAGACAGCAGTCTTCTAAAAATTAATGGTATGGCAGCAGGGTTCTTTCATGGTGACTGGAAGATGTTGACAACAGCATTATCATCTAATACCAAGAATGATATTCTATCGACTCCTAGCCTCGTCATAATGGATAATGAAGAGGGCGCTTTCAATGTTGGACAAGAAGTCCCTCGTAAAAGTGTCGAACAAAGCTCTACTTCTGGTGAAAGCATATTTACGTCTGTAGAGTATAAGACCGTTGGTACAAAGTTGGTTGTGACCCCACAGGTCAATGAGGGAGATTCCGTCTTTCTCAAAATTGAACAAGAAGTATCCAGCGTAGAAAAGGTAACCGATGCGAATAACAATAGCGCGCTAGGACCAACGTTCAATACAAGAACAGTAAAGAATGCAGTATTAGTCAGAAGCGGCGAAACTGTTGTTCTGGGTGGCATGATGGATGAGCAAACTAAGGAAAATGTATCAAAAGTCCCCTTATTGGGAGATATACCGATTCTTGGTTATCTTTTCCGCTATACAGGAACTAGTACTGCAAAACGTAACCTGATGATATTTATTCGCCCCACAATTCTACGAGATGCAGATATCTACACTGGCATCTCATCTGAGAAATATTCTGAGTTTAGAAATAAACAGATTAATGCAGCTTCTCAAAAAAATTATCTAACATCACCCGAACGCCAAGTTCTACCTGATTACAGTGATGATGTTCTGAATGATGGGGCAAGTGTTAAAAAGGAGAAATTTCTGGTCAATGATGAACCATTCATCAAGAAATCAACGACATCACATTGATGGTTATCTAAGAACACTATTCGATGAATTTTAGATTTAATAATGAGAACCATCGGCACATAACGGTTTCTGCACTATCCTTTGTCTTTGCCAGAAATTTTGGCGTAATTTTGATTGAAAGGGAAGGCTCTCTGATACTGCAGTGCCGTACCGGCGTCACCCCGCAGACCCTGCTGGAAGTTCGCCGGGTGGCGGGCTGTGCCTTTGCGGTGGAGCAACTTGACAACGACGCCTTCGAAGAGCTGCTGATGGCCCACTATCAGCGCGACTCCTCCGAGGCGCGCCAGCTGATGGAAGATCTCGGCAACGAGATGGACTTCTTCGCGCTGGCCGAAGAGCTGCCCCAGAGCGAAGACCTGCTGGATGCCGATGACGACGCCCCCATCATTCGCCTCATCAACGCCATGTTGAGCGAGGCGATAAAAGAAGAGGCTTCCGATATCCATATCGAGACCTTCGAGCGGGCGCTGGTGATCCGGTTTCGCATCGATGGGGTGCTGCGGGAGATCCTGCGCCCCCATCGCAAGCTGGCCTCGCTCCTGGTCTCGCGGATCAAGGTGATGTCGCGGATGGATATCGCCGAGAAGCGGGTGCCGCAGGATGGCCGCATCTCATTGCGCATCGGCGGCCGCGCCGTCGATGTGCGGGTCTCCACCATGCCGTCCAGCTACGGCGAGCGGGTGGTACTGCGTCTGCTCGACAAGAACACCATTCGCCTCGAGCTCAAGCAGCTCGGCATGACGGCGCGCAACCGCAGCATCATCAGCGAGCTTATCCGCAAGCCCCACGGCATCATTCTGGTCACCGGCCCGACCGGTTCCGGTAAATCCACCACCCTCTATGCGGCGCTCTCCGAGATCAACTCGCGGGATCGCAACATTTTGACGGTGGAAGATCCCATCGAATATGACCTCGAAGGGGTGGGCCAGACCCAGGTCAACAGCAAGGTAGACATGACCTTCGCCCGCGGCCTGCGCGCCATCCTGCGCCAAGACCCGGATGTGGTGATGGTGGGGGAAATCCGTGACCTCGAGACCGCCCAGATCGCGGTGCAGGCATCGCTCACCGGTCACCTGGTGATGTCGACCCTGCACACCAACACCGCCATCGGCGCCATCACCCGGATGCGGGACATGGGGATCGAGCCCTTCCTGCTCTCCTCCTCCCTGCTGGCGGTACTGGCCCAGCGGCTGGTGCGCACCCTCTGCCCCGATTGCCGCGCCTCGCGTCCGGCCACCGAGCAGGAGCGCCTCTCCATGGGGATCAAGCTGGAGCCGGATCAGCATATCTGGCATGCGGTGGGCTGCGAGCAGTGCAACCACACCGGTTATCGTGGTCGGACCGGTATTCATGAACTGGTGGTGGTCGATGAGGCGGTGCGCGAGGCGATCCATGGCGCCAGCGGCGAGATGGCCATCGAGCGGTTGATCCGCGGCCACACCCCCAGTATTCGCCGCGACGGCATCGACAAGGTACTCAAGGGCAGACCAGCCTCGAAGAGGTGCTGCGCGTGACCCGGGAAGATTGAGATGGCGGCATTCGAATACAAAGCCCTCGACGGCAAGGGGCGCAGCAAGAGCGGTGTGATGGAGGGGGATTCCGCCCGTCAGGTTCGCCAACTGCTGCGCGAGCAGGGGCTCACCCCCCTCGAGGTAAACGAGACCACCGAGAAGGCGAAACGGGAGGCGACCCGCTTCGCCCTGTTTCGTCGTGGCGCCTCCACTGCTGAGCTGGCCCTGATCACCCGCCAGCTGGCGACTCTGGTGGGGGCCGGTCTCACCATTGAAGAGGCGCTCAAGGCGGTGGCCGAGCAGTGCGAAAAAGCTCACCTGCGCAGTCTGGTGGCGACCGTGCGCAGCAAGGTGGTGGAAGGTTATTCGCTGGCCGACTCGCTGGGGGCTTTTCCCCATGTGTTCGACCAGCTGTTTCGCTCCATGGTGGCGGCCGGTGAAAAGTCGGGTCATCTGGAGAAGGTGCTCAACCGCCTCGCCGACTACACCGAACAACGCCAGCATATGCGGACCAAGCTGCTGCAGGCGATGATCTACCCCATCGTGCTCACCTGCGTCGCCATCGGGGTTATCTCGATCCTGCTCACCGCCGTGGTGCCCAAGGTGGTGGCCCAGTTTGAACACATGGGCCAGCAGCTGCCGGGCACCACCCGTTTTCTCATCGGTACCAGCGAGCTAATGCAAGCCTACGGCCTCTGGTTCCTGCTGCTGCTCTTTATCGCCAGCTTTGTCTGGCGCTGGTGGCTCACCGATGAGAAGCGCCGCCGGCGCTGGCATCAGGTGCTGCTCGGCCTGCCGGTGATTGGCCGGGTCAGCCGCGGTCTCAATACTGCCCGCTTCGCCCGTACTTTAAGCATCCTCAACGCCAGTGCGGTGCCGCTGCTGGAGGGGATGAAGATCGCCGGCGAAGTGCTCTCCAACGACTTTGCCAGAATGCGCATTCTCGAGGCCGCCGAA
>NZ_CAWNZT010000331.1:0-1264 GCF_963878965.1 Aeromonas sp. HMWF015
GACTACCCAGCCGAGGTCAAAACCAAGCCCAAGGTAGCGAATTATCGCAGCATCAATGTCGAGGCCCTGCTGGCGCAAAAACCGGACCTGATCCTGGGCTGGCGCTCGGCCCAGTCACGCATGCTGGCCCCGCTGGAGCAGCTGGGTATCCCGGTTTTCTACTCTGAGCCTACCGATTTTGCCTCGCTGGCGACCGAAATGCGGGCGCTGGGCAAATTGCTTGGAGTGGAGAAGAGTGCCAACGAAGCCGCCGATCGCTATCTGGCGCGCCTGCATTCCCTGCAACAGCGCTATGGCCAACCAACCGGTGTCAAGGTGTTCTACCAGCTCTGGTACCCACCGCTCACCAGCGTCAGTGGCAATGCCTGGCCCGCTCAGGCCATCGAACTCTGCGGCGGGATCAACATCATGGCGAATGCCAAGACCCCTTACCCTCAAGTGGACATGGAACAGGTGATCAGGGCCAACCCATCGCTGATCCTGGCGGGGAGTCAAGATCCTGACGCTCTGCGTCACTGGCGAAAGTGGCCTAATCTCGACGCTGTACAGCATCAGCGACTCGATTTAATCAACTCGGATGAGCTGCACCGTTTCACCCCGAGAGCCCTCAATGCAGTGGAGCAGGTTTGCCAAGCTATTACCCAACCCAACAGCAAGTAGCCAAAAAACAGCCATTCAGATCACGCCTGCCAATATACGTCTGCAAATGGCATAAAAAGTGCTTTAGAATTCTATAGATACCAATTTTCATCATGGGACACCGTCATGTTTAATGGAAAAACAATCCTGGTTACCGGTGGCACGGGGTCATTTGGCAAGAAATTCATTGCAACCGTGCTATCCCGCTACCAACCCGCACGACTGATCGTCTACTCCCGTGATGAGCTCAAGCAGTTTGAAATGCAGCAGTGTTTCAACCATCCCTGCATGCGCTATTTTATCGGCGATGTTCGCGATGCCGAGCGCCTCGACATGGCGATGCGCGATGTCGACTTTGTGGTGCATGCCGCTGCGCTCAAGCAAGTGCCAGCTGCCGAATACAACCCGATGGAGTGCATCAAGACCAACGTTGGAGGAGCCGAAAACGTCATCAAGGCCGCGCTCAACAATGGCGTGCAGAAGGTCATTGCACTCTCGACCGACAAGGCTGCCAACCCGATCAACCTTTACGGGGCAACCAAGCTCTGTTCTGACAAGCTCTTTGTCGCTGCCAACAATATGGCGGGCAAGAACCCGACCATCTTCTCGGTGGTACGTTATGGCA
>NZ_CAWNZT010000332.1:0-19655 GCF_963878965.1 Aeromonas sp. HMWF015
GTTCGTCCCTGAACAAAAAGCCCATGCTGGACAAGCATGGGCTTCATTCGGGAGCATTTCTAATCGGAACGCAGAGATCGGATCAGTCATCCTCACGGCAGCGGCTCAGGCGCATGCCGTCAAACTTGCACTCCAGCTCGAGCCAGCGCCCTTCAAACGGCGCCAGACTGTTGTCCGAGGTGGTGTAGCCCCAGATCCGCCCCCCTTCAACCGGCCCCTCCAGATCCATCTCGTCCTTGTCATCTTCGTCGAGGGCTTCGACCTTGCGCACATAGCGCACGCCGTTCTCCACCACCCCCTTCATCTCGACCCAGGTACCGCCGAGATCATCCTCGTTGAGCCAATCCTTGAAGCGGGTCTGGTCGTCGATCACGAACGGCATGCCGTTGACCATCAACTGGCCAAGCTGCCAGGTGGTGCGGCCGGTCAGTTTGAATTCGGTCGCCTGTGCGGTGCCAAGTGGCAACAAGATCAGCAACAGGAGGGCGCAGATAGACTTCTTCATCAGGGATCCTCGGGGTTACACTGGCAAACAGGATGCCGAATCCGGTGTGAAAAGAGCGTGAAACGCTCGCCAACCAGGAGAGCAAAGCATGAAGATTTTGGTAGTGGAAGACAATCCTCAGGTGGCGGAAACCATCATGGATTATCTGGAGCTGGCCGGTCACCGCCTCGATTGTGCCTATCACGGTCAGGCGGCGCTGCAACTGCTGGAGGAGCAGCGTTTCGACGTCATCATCATGGATGTGATGATGCCGCGACTCGATGGCCTCAGCACGGTGGCGCGCCTGCGCGAGCAGGGGATTGCCACTCCCGTGCTGTTTCTCACCGCCCGCGACAGCCTGGAGGACAAGCTGGCGGGCTTCAAGGCGGGAGGGGATGACTATCTGGTCAAGCCGTTCGCCATGGAGGAGCTGGAGGTGCGACTGCAAGCCCTCAGCCTGCGTGGCCCGCGCGGCGATGTGGGGGCCATCAGCTTTGGCGATCTGACGGTCGATGTCGCCAGCGGCCGCGCCACCCGCGCCGGTGAGCCCCTCAAGCTCGGCAAGATCCCGTTCCAAATCCTCGCCCTGCTGGCCCGCCGCGCGCCGGCCATCGTCAGCCGTCAGGAGGTGCTCGACACCGTCTGGGGGGATGAGGAGCCCGACTCCGATGCCCTGCGCAGCCATATCTACGCCCTGCGCAACGCGCTCGACAAACCCTTCCCCACTCCCATGCTGGAGACCCTGCACGGCCAGGGCTACCGACTGGTGAGCGCATGAACCTGCCGAGCCTGCGGCGCCGCCTGATCATGGCGCTCGGCGGCGCCGGGGTGGTGCTGCTGATCCTGCTCTCCGGCCTGATGCTGGTGGCCGAGGACAAGATGGAGGAGCTGAGCCTGCGCCACTGGCTGGAAGCCGAAGTGACCCGCTACAGCGATGACTGGCTGCGACTCGGCCCGGCTGCGGCGGCTCCGAGCCCCAGACAGTTCTCCAGCTACTGGACCGAGGCGGGCCGCCTGCCGAAATGGCTGAAGCCCTACCAGACCCCCGGCTTTTTCGAGCATCAGCTGGGCAAGGAGGACAAACACTTTCTGGTGGCCCGCCACCCCTCTGGCGAGGGACTGCTCTATCTGGTCTTCAACGACGACGCCGACGACTACCTCGACCCCTACGAAGACAAGCTGCATCTGGCGACCCGACTGATCGGGCTGGCGCTGCTGCTCGCCTGCCTCGGCTTCGGCATCTGGCTGGTACGCCATATCACAGGGCCGCTGCAACGGCTGCAACAGAGGGTCGCCCACCTCACCCCGGATCAGGCTGATTTCGAACCCGACGCCCCCTGGCAGGAGCTGCGGGATATCGAGCTGGCACTGTTGGCCGGTAAACAGGAGGTGAGCGCGGTATTCGCCCGCGAGCAGGAGTTCAGCCGCTTCGCCAGCCACGAGCTGCGCACTCCCAACATGGTGATCCAGGGCTCGGCGGCCCTGCTCGGCAAGGTGACGGATCTGCCCGCACCGGCTGCACGCGCCACCACCCGCATCCGCGCCGCCGCCGACGAGATGGCGCTGCTCACCGAGACCTTCCTGCTGCTGGGCCGCAAGGAGGCTGTGGAGCGACCGCTGCAACAGGTCACCCCGCTGATCCGTCAGGAGCTGGCCCGCCTAGCCCCACTGTTGCAGCGGGAGGCGCTCGATATCCGGCTTAATCTGGACGAGAGCAGCGAAGTAAACGCCCCCCTCTCCCTGCTCGCCATTGCCCTCGGCAACCTGCTGAAAAATGCCCTGAGCTACGCCGAGGGGCATATCGAGATCGAGCTGTGTGGCCCGGAGCTCACCATCAGCAACCCGACGGCAGCGGCGCCGGATCAGATCCTCGGCTACGGCTGTGGCCTCACCATCATTCAGCGCATCTGCGAGAAGCTGGATTGGCAGATCGACACCCGGCTCGAGGATGGCGTATTCAGCGCCCGATTGGCGATGATCACTGCCGAACAGTTCCCTCTCCCTTTGGGAGAGGGTTAGGGTTAGGGTGAGGGCGCAGTGGCACCGCCAACCCACCAGCCAGATAGCAACAAGGCGCCCGAGGGCGCCCTGTTTCTATCTGACGGATGCAAGCCTGAGGCTCACTCCGCCGGTTTGTTCTTGCGGCTCGCCTTGAGTTCGAGGAACTCGATGATCTTGCCCGCCACATCCTTGCCGGAGGCGGCTTCCACCCCTTGCAATCCGGGGGAGGAGTTCACCTCCAGCACCAGCGGGCCACGGGCGCTGCGCAGGATATCGACCCCCGCCACATCCAGCCCCATGATCTTGGCGGCCTGCACCGCGGTAGCGCGCTCTTCCGGGGTGATCTTGATCGCCTCGGCGGTGCCGCCACGGTGCAGGTTGGAGCGAAACTCCCCCGGCTGGGCCTGGCGGCGCATGGCGGCAACCACCTTGCCATTGACCACCAGACAGCGGATGTCGGCGCCATTGGCCTCGCGGATATACTCCTGCACCAGAATGTTGTTGTTGGTCTGGATAAAAGCCTCGATCACGCTCTCGGCGGCTTTCTGGGTCTCGCAGAGCACCACGCCAATCCCCTGGGTTCCCTCCAGCAGCTTCACCACCAGCGGCGCCCCGCCCACCATGGTGATGAGGTCGGGCACGTCGTGGGTGCTGTGGGCATAGCCGGTGATGGGCAGGCCGATGCCATGGCGGGAGAGCAACTGCATCGCCCGCAGCTTGTCGCGGGAGCGGCTGATGGCCACCGAGCTGTTGAGGGCCATGGTGTTCATCATCTCGAACTGGCGCAGCACGGCGGTGCCGTAGGCGGTAATGCTGGCCCCGATCCGCGGGATCACGGCGTCATAACTTCCCAGCTCCCCACCCTCGTAGTGAATGGAGGGGTTGTGGGAAGCGATATTCATATAGCAGCGCAGGGTGTCGAGCACCTCTACCTGATGACCGCGCGCCTGTGCCACCTCGACCAGACGGCGGGTGGAGTAGTTTTTCGGCTCACGGGATAAAATGGCGATCTTCATGACAATTCCGCTAGAAGGCTGTGCCTGGGCAGGATGGGGCGGGAGAGTATAAGGTGCCACAGCGCCAAGACAACGCCAATTGTTTATCCTGACAACAAGACAAACCACACCAAACAGCACTCTAACCTGTCACTATGACCAACAGGTTAAACGGCGGCTCTGCGCAGGTTGTTCAACCCAAGCAAGGATGCCGCCATTTCTCGTTAAAGATCAACCGATGTCACGCGGGAGTCAGCTCAGGTTTGGCCCCAACCAGCGCTCGGCCTCGGCCAGCGTCATCCCCTTGCGGGCGGCGTAATCTTCCACCTGATCGTGCTGGATCTGCGCCACCGCGAAGTATTTGCTCTCGGGGTGGGAGAAGTACCAGCCGGACACCGCCGCCCCCGGCCACATGGCGTAGGATTCGGTGAGCTGCATGCCGATAGCCTGCTCCACCTCCAGCAGCTCCCAGATGCTCCCCTTCTCGGTGTGCTCCGGGCAGGCCGGATAACCGGGTGCCGGGCGGATGCCCTGATAGTTCTCGCGGATCAGCTCCTCGTTGCTGAGGGCCTCGTCGGGAGCATAACCCCAGTGCACCTTGCGCACCTGCTCGTGCAGATACTCTGCAAATGCCTCGGCCAGACGGTCGCACACCGCCTGAATCAGGATAGCGTTGTAGTCGTCGTGATCCGCCTTGTAAGCCTTGGCGATGACCTCCTCACCGATACCGCCGGTCACCGCGAAGGCGCCGATCCAGTCGGGCTTACCGCTCTCTTTCGGTGCCACATAGTCCGCCAGACAGTAGTTGGGGAAGCCCTGCTTCTCGCTCTGCTGGCGCAGGTGGTGCAGCACCTTGATGACCTCGGTGCGGGACTCGTCGCTGTAGACCTCGATGCTGTCCCCTACCGCGTTGGCCGGGAACAGGCCGACCACCCCGGCGCAGCGCACGCTCTGATCCTTTTCCAGCTGATCCAGCATGGCGTTGGCGTCGGCAAACAGCTTGGTCGCCTCCTCGCCGATGATCTCGTCCTCGAGGATGCGCGGATACTTGCCCGCCAGCTCCCAGCTGAGGAAGAAAGGCGTCCAGTCGATGTAGGGGCGCAACACCGAAATGGCCACATCTTCGAACTTCTGCACCCCGAGCTCGCGGGGCTTGGGGGGTTGATAGCCAACCCAGTCCAGCTGGTGCCGGTTAGCGCGGGCGTGGGCCAGACTGACCGGGCGGGAGCGCGGCTGCTTGCGGGCATGCTGATCCCGGGCAATCTCGTACTCCTTGTCGATGCGGGCGACAAACGCCTCCTTCAGATCCGGGCTGAGCAGGCTCTGGGCCACCCCCACCGCGCGGGAGGCGTTGGAGACATAGACCACAGGCTCCGAGTAGTTCTGCTCGATCTTCACCGCAGTGTGCGCCTTGGAGGTGGTGGCACCGCCGATCAGCAACGGCAGCTTGAAGCCCTGACGCTCCATCTCCTTGGCCACGTGCACCATCTCGTCCAGCGATGGGGTAATGAGACCCGACAACCCGATGATATCGGCGCCAACCTCCCGCGCCGTCTTGAGAATGGTCTCGCAGGAGACCATGACCCCGAGGTCGACAATCTCGAAGTTGTTGCACTGCAGCACCACCCCGACGATGTTCTTGCCGATGTCGTGCACGTCCCCTTTCACGGTCGCCAGCACGATTTTGCCGTTGCTGGAGCCGCCCGATTTTTCCGCCTCGATATAGGGCTGCAGATAGGCCACCGCCCGCTTCATCACCCGCGCTGATTTCACCACCTGCGGCAGGAACATCTTGCCCGCCCCGAACAGGTCGCCGACCACGTTCATGCCATCCATCAGCGGCCCTTCGATGACGTGCAGCGGCTTCTCCGCACCAGCGCGGGCCTCTTCGGTATCCTCTTCGATAAAGTCGGTGATCCCCTTGACCAGTGCGTGCTCCAGCCGCTTGCCCACAGGCCAGCTGCGCCACTCCTGATCCCTCGGATCCTCAGCCTGGGCTCCGGCACCGCGATACTTCTCGGCGATGGCCAGCAGCTCCTCGGTGGCGTTGTCATTGAGGTTGAGCACCACCGCCTCGACCTTCTCTTTCAGCTCCGCCGGAATGTCTTCATAGATGGCGAGCTGACCGGCGTTGACGATCCCCATGTCCATGCCGTTCTTGATGGCGTGGTAGAGGAAGACGGCGTGAATGGCTTCCCGCACCGGCTCGTTGCCGCGAAACGAAAACGAGACGTTGGAGACGCCGCCGGAGATCATGGCGTGGGGCAGGTGCGTCTTGATGTCCTTCACCGCCTCGATGAAGTCCACCGCGTAGTTGTTGTGCTCGTCGATGCCGGTCGCTACCGCGAAGATGTTGGGATCGAAGATGATGTCTTCCGGCGGAAAACCGACCTGATCCACCAGGATCCGGTAGGCACGCTGGCAGATCTCGAACTTGCGGGCGCGGGTATCGGCCTGACCCGCTTCATCGAACGCCATCACGATAACGGCGGCACCGTAGCGACGCAGCAATCTGGCCTGCTGGATAAACTTCTCCTCCCCCTCTTTCATGGAGATGGAGTTGACCACCGGCTTGCCCTGCACGCACTTGAGGCCCGCTTCCAGCACCTCCCACTTGGAGGAGTCGATCATCACAGGCACCCGGGCGATATCCGGCTCACCGGCGATGAGGTTCAGGAAGCGCACCATGGCCGCTTCGGCGTCCAGCATCCCCTCGTCCATGTTGATGTCGATGATCTGGGCGCCGTTCTCTACCTGCTGCTTGGCAACATCGAGCGCCTCGTCGTAGAGCCCCTCCTTGATCAGCCGCTTGAACTTGGCCGAACCGGTGACGTTGGTGCGCTCCCCCACGTTCACGAACATGGATTCAGGGGTGATGATAAGGGGCTCGAGGCCCGACAGACGACAGGCCACCGGCAGCTCGGGCAGCACACGCGGCTTGATGCCCGCCACGGCGTCGGCCATGGCGCGGATATGGGTCGGTGTGGTACCGCAGCAACCGCCGACCATGTTGAGGAAGCCGCTCTGGGCCCACTCGCGGATATGCTCCGCCATCTCGACGGCATCGAGGTCGTACTCGCCGAACGCATTGGGCAGACCGGCGTTGGGGTGGGCGCTGACATGGGTTTCGCTGATGCGCGACAACTCCTCCACATACTGGCGCAGCTCATCGGGCCCCAATGCACAGTTGAGGCCGAACGAGACCGGTTTGACGTGGCGCAGGGAGTGGTAGAAGGCTTCGGTGGTCTGGCCGGAGAGGGTACGGCCGGAGGCATCGGTAATGGTGCCGGAGATCATCACCGGCAGGCTGTAGCCCAGCGCCTCGAACACCCCTTCCACCGCGAAGGCGGCCGCCTTGGCGTTGAGGGTATCGAAGATGGTTTCAATCAGGATGATGTCGGCGCCACCCTCGATCAGGGCGTGGGTCGATTCGGTATAGGCGGCAACCAGCTGGTCATAGGTGACGTTGCGCTTGCCGGGATCATTCACATCCGGCGAGATGGAGGCGGTGCGGTTGGTGGGGCCCAACACCCCTGCCACAAAGCGCGGCTTGGCGGGATCTTTTGCCGTCCACTCGTCGGCCACGGCGCGGGCCAGACGGGCGGCTTCCCGGTTGATCTCGGCAGAAAACTCTTCCATCTCGTAATCGGCCATGGCGATGCGAGTGGCGTTGAAGGTGTTGGTCTCGAGAATGTCGGCTCCGGCAGCGCAATACTGCTCGTGGATCTCGCGGATCACCGCCGGACGGGTCAGCACCAGCAGATCGTTGTTGCCCTTGATGTCGGTATGCCAGTCGGCAAACCGCTCACCCCGATAATCCGCCTCACCGAGTTTGTAGCCCTGGATCATGGTGCCCATGGCCCCGTCGATGATCAGGATCCGCTCCCTGAGGCAGGCTTCCAGCTTCTTTGTTACGTCCGACTGCTTGCTCGGCTCTCTGCTCGACATTACGTTCGACACCGCGTGTTCCTCTTACATCCATGCAACTGCGTAAACAGCATCCTAACAGCAAACAAATAAAATGGAAATCTAGCCGTCTATCAGTCCAAATGCGCCACCATATACTCATTTATGGGTAATGAGTAACATAGGGCCCGAGAGTAACCTATGCCCGTCCTGCATAGGGATACGTGCTTGCTGTCTACCAACGAGAAAAAAATAACTATGAGCGTCTACTACACACTCTGTTTTCTGGCAGCGTTGGCGATTTTTATCGCCTTTGCCAACCAGTATGTTGTGAAGATCCAGACCACCATCGCCATCACTGCGGGCTCCATGCTGATCTCCGCACTGCTGGTGCTGTTTGGCAAACTGGGCTGGTTCAACCTGGAACCTCTTGCCGTCAAGACCATGGAGAGCATCGACTTCCAGAACTTCCTGCTGAAGGGGATTCTGGGCTTCCTGCTGTTCGCCGGTGGCCTTGGCATCAACCTCAAGGCGCTGCGTAGCCAGAAGTGGGAGATCACCATTCTCTCTATCGTGGCCACCCTGCTTTCGACCTTCCTCATCGGCTACGGCTTCTGGTTTATCGCCAAGCTGCTGGGCTGGGAGTTGCCGCTGGTCTACTGCATGCTGTTCGGCGCGCTGATCTCCCCCACTGACCCGATTGCCGTACTGGCCATCGTCAAGAAGATGAAAGCGCCACCCCAGATCGCCATCCAGATCGAAGGGGAATCCCTGTTCAACGACGGTGTTGGCCTCGTCATCTTCGCTACCGTGTTTGCCGTCGCCTTTGGCGGTGTCGAGCCCACCTTCGGTAGCGTGGCCGGTCTGTTCCTGCACGAAGCCCTCGGCGGCATCCTGTTTGGTGCCGTGCTGGGCCTTATCGCCCATGTGATGATCAGCGCCACCGACGACGGTTCATTGGAGCTGCTGCTGACCCTCTGTATCCCGACCGCCGGTTTTGCCTTTGCCAACATGATCGGCGTCTCCGGCGCACTGGCCATGGTGGTCACCGGCATCATGATCGGCAACTGGACCCGTCACTCCGGCTTCTCCGAGCAGAGCAGCCATCACCTGGATCACTTCTGGGAGTTGATGGACCAGTTCCTCAACGCCCTGCTGTTCCTGCTGATCGGTCTGGCGCTGGTACTGCTGGATCTCGCCTGGCGTGACTGGATCCTGCTGGTCATTGCGGTGCCGCTCTGCCTGGGCGCCCGCTTTATCAGCGTGTCGCTGCCCTATGTAGCTTTCCGCCGATTCCGCAATTACAACACCTTCTCGGTGCGGATCCTCACCTGGGGTGGCTTGCGCGGTGGTCTGGCGATGGCAATGGCACTGGCACTCCCCTCCGGCGTCATGATGATCCCGGAACACGGCGTCGATCTGCGGGAGGTCATCCTGGTGATGACCTACTCGGTGGTGATGTTCTCCATCGTGGTGCAAGGCATGACCATCACCCCGATGATCACGGCCGCCAAGAAGGCCTGTGGCGACTACTAAGTCGGCCCACTGTGCTGATTGCAGAATGAGAGAGGGCTCCCGTCGGGAGCCCTCTTTTTATGGCGGATAGATGCGAATATTTGCTGCTGATAGCGCCTTGATTACACAGAGGAAAAGCGTACTGACTTCAACATCGGCAAATTATTGTTTGCTTTTTATTCATTTCGAGGAGAGAATGCGCGTCGGCTAGTTAATCAGCCCTGTTTATGTTTACCCTGCAATGCTTCACCTCACGATGAATCCTGCCAGTACCCGCATAACCTTCTTCTGATTTACTCGCCTTGAGAACCGTCAGGCTGTCTGCCTGCATTGCCCGGCTCTCACGGTGCAGACCCGATCTGCCCACCCAATTTGATTTATGCATCAGCATATTCCTTGAAAGTGCAGACGCCCCTTAACCGGGCTGGGTATTCCTGCGCGCTTGTCGTTCACCCAATCGACCGCGCCCATTGACCTGACATTTGCCAATACAAGGAGCAAACACCTAATTTATATAGAGAAATACCATGATGAAAGCAGTACAAACACACAAGCCCCTGCGTCGCAGCAAGCCCATCAACCTGCCTGTGCAAGAGCACGACAATGATGCGTTTCTGATCCAGTTCAGCACCCGCTTCAGCGGCGGTTTCGCCATCTCCTGTGATGGTATCGCTGGCGAGTTCTCCATCGAAGACCTCAACTGATCCTGCCTGCCCTCCGGCAGCGCCCGATGCAGACAGGCCGCAACTCACGGCGGCCTCTTTGCTTATCCCCCTCCGCCTTTAGCCAGACCCGGGCTCTTGCTTGTCACTCAGCCTGACAGCCGCCTAGCCATTCGCTTTCTAGCTCTCTGACCCTGATCACTGCTCCAGCAGCAGGCACTCATCGGCATCTTCGCTCAATTTGACCAGTCGACTGCGCACCAGCCCCAACTTGGCCAGCAGGCCGATGGATCGCTCGTTACCCGGGGTGACAATGGCGACCACCTGCCCGATCCCCAACCGGTTTTTGCCATCAACAAGGGCGGCCTGCGCCGCTTCAATGGCGTAACCCTGACCGCGATATTGCGGCAGGAAGGCGTAACCGATATCGACCTGCTCCAGGGTATCGCGCTTGATCAAACCGCAGATACCGAGGCTGACACCGTCCTCCTTGCGCTCCACCAGATAGAGTCCGTGACCATAGCGGGCATAGCTGACCGCCGGTCCCTGCTGGATATACTCCTGCGCCTGCTCCAGGGTGCGAATGCCCCGATCACCTATGTAACGATAAAAATCGCCGTCATTGAGCAACTCAAGGATGAAGGGGGCGTCGGTGGCGATCATTTCGCGCAGGATCAGGCGGGAGGAGGCAATCATGGCAAGGGCTCTCAAACGGAAAGTGAAGGGCAAAGAGTGCCCCGTCACTCCAGGGCTGGCAAGCCTGTGGCGCCATCGGCCATGAAAAAGGGGCCGCGTTGGCCCCTGATGAGATGAGATAAACGGGCTCAGGCAGCCAGCAACCCGGCATAGCCATTACCCTGCTCACGCAGTGCAGTGAACTGGGCAGCGCAATCGGCCCAGCTCAACCCCAGCGCATCTGCCACCTTGTGAGGCCACTCGGGCGGCGCCTCTTCCCCCACATCGGATTGCGCAGCCAGCACGATCGCCAGATGGATCAACCCGGCCTCGGCGGAGAACTCCTTGGCCAGCATGGGGTTGTAGTGATACTCCACCGCATTGCTGATGGTCTCGGGGAACTTCCAGTAGCGTGCCATAGCCGCCCCGACCTGGGCATAGTTGAAGCCGACCACCAGCTCTTCCGCCTTGGCCCGCCCCTTGTGCAGCTCCAGATCGTGAATGTGGTGGACAGTGTTTTCCGGCAGGCCCACATGCATCACCAAGCGGCCGAGATCGTAGAGCAGGGCGCAGGTAAAGACCTCATCCCCCTTCATCCCCTTCTTCACCGCCAGACGACGGGCCAGCTCTGCCACGTTGAACACGCTGCCCCAGAAGTGTTTGAGGTCAATGCCGGGCACCGCAGTGACCGATTCGGTGAGCCCGCAGGCCAGCACCATGTTGCGCACCATCGCCAACCCCAGCCGCACCGCGGCCTCATTGACGGTGCCGATCTGGCGACTGCTGCCGAACTTGGCCGAGTTGGCCAGCCGCAGCAACTTGGCGGAGATGACAGGGTCCTTGTTGATCAACTTGCTGATCTTGAGCAGATCCGGATCCTTTTCATTGAAGGTCTGGATCAAATCGCGCATCACTTCCGGGATCTGGGGCAGTAGCTTGGGCTCGGCCAGCAGGGAATCTATCGTGGGCATAGGCGTGTCCATCCATGTTATCTGTGTTCCAACCTGTTTGCCTTGGCAAACTCCTCCTAATTATGAGTAACAAATGGCCTCCCCATCGGATTGTTTATTCGCAGGCCGTTCAAGGTGTTAGCCCCATTCAGGCTATACTGGCCGCCACATTCACTGTTGCGGATATCCCATGAACGACACTCAGGAATTTTTTGACGAAGACGCGCTGCTGGAGATGGTGGAGAACCAGCTCAACGACGGTCACCCGCCCCACGTGAAAGCTACCTTGATGAGACTGGTGATGAAGGGCACCCCGCGGGAAGAGGCGCTGCAATATATCGCCTGCGCCCTCGGGGCCGAGCTGATGGCGATGGACGCCGATCAGGGCCCCTTCAATCTGACCCGTTACGGCGAGTTCCTCGACAGCCTGCCCGAGATGCCGTGGGCAGACGACTGACCCGAACTGGATAACGGATGCAAAAAGGGCGGGTGCCAATGGCCCCACCCTTGTTGCATGGATCCGCTCCGGATCAGAACTGGGAGTTGATGATCACCTCTTCCCCCAGCGCCCCTGCCAACGGCAGTGGCCGATAGCTGGAGTTGGCGGCCCGCAGCAGACGAATGCCGCGAATGCCGACCTCCTGCGCCGCCTTGATATCCCCATCGGCATCGCCGTAGAAGAGCTTCATCTGCTTATCCTTGAGCCACTGCACCTTGGTGTTCTGGCCCGGCTGATCACCGGCGAAAATCACCGGATTGAGCTGGTCGGCCGGAATATTCATGGTCTGCTGCAGAGTCTGGCTCACGGTTTCGGTCTTGGTGGCCGAGCGGCCAGTGACGAAATAGATGTGGTCACCGCGCTTGAGATGCATGGCGATGAGCGCCTTGCCCACCTCTTTCGGCATGCTGAACGCATCCCAGCCGTTATTCATCTTCTCCCAGAAGGCGGGGTTCTTCAGATAGCTCTCGTCGTTGGGCGAGAACTCCTGTTTGCCGCGATAGAAGCCCGGGCTGGAGAAGAGCAGGGTATCGTCGATATCAAACCCGACCGCCATCGGCGGCAATCCATCAAGGCTCTTGGCAATCTGCTCCACCGACACCCAGTGGATCGGCGCCTGCTGGGCCAAGGTGACGGTGGTGACACCGGCAGGGATTGGCTGAACGGTAGCGGCTTGACCTGCTACCGCAGGCAGAGCTAGAGCGGCAGCCAGCAAGGAGGCAAGCAGCGCCGGACGAGAGAGGTGTTTCATAAGGCAGGTTGTCATCTTGAATCAAAAGAGGGGGCCAATAGTGCCCCCATCCCGCCTATCAAATCTGTGAATGCTCCTGCAAAAGGGAGCATTTGACGCCCGATAATTAATCCTTGATTGGCAGCAGATCGGTAAAGACAAAGCCATCACGCAGCACTGTCTCGCCGACCCGAATGCCGAGCGGGCGGGAGAACATGGGGCCATCATAGGCCAGGGTGTGAAACTCGCCGTTCTCACCGCATGGGTCAACGCCCTCCGGCAGCGCCGCCAGCAGTGCCTCGTCAAAATCGTGGCCCCCCAGGCTGGCATCCAGCTTGTTCGGGTCGAGAGCACTGATCCGCGCCTTCAACCCAGCGGCCACCATCTGCGGTGCCAGTTCACGGGTATTGCTGCCCCACAGCGGGAACAGTGGTTCGATGCCGGTGCCTGCCAGCTGCTTTTCACGGTAGGCGCGCACATCCTCAAGAAACAAGTCGCCAAAGGCCATATGGCGGATCCCCTGTGTCACCACATCGGCGATAAAGCCGGTCATGATGCGGGCGTAATCCTCGTTGCTGCAGGGCCAGGGCAGATCGATGGTGATGAGGGGCAGCCCGACGCAGGCGGCCTGCTCGGTCAACAGCTGCTTGCGCACCCCGTGCATCGCCACCCGCTCGAATGCCTGATTGAGGGTAGTAAACAGCCCCACCACTTCGATGGCGGGATCTTGCCGCAACTGATGCAGTGCCCATGCGCAATCCTTGCCGCTGCTCCAGGAGAGCAGTACCCGTTTCTTTTCCATCATTCCTCCGCCAGCGGGGCACTCGGATTGCCCCAAAAAGATGCAAGACAGTGTTGCGAATTGCGCGATTTACACACAAGAGGCAGGCAGCATACTCTCGATCACCTGTATATGCCCCTTGCACGGGGTGACAATAACTAAAAAAACCGATGGGAAACATACGGATATGACCACGACCACACAACAGCACGATCACGCCCGCCCCCTCAATCGACAGGATTACAAAACCCTGGGTCTGGCTGCCCTCGGCGGCGCGCTGGAGTTTTACGACTTCATCATCTTCGTCTTCTTCGCCGTGGTCATCGGCGAGCTGTTCTTCCCGGCCGATATTCCCGAGTGGCTGCGCCAGTTCCAGACCTTCGGCATCTTCGCCGCCGGTTATCTGGCCCGCCCGCTCGGCGGCATCATCATGGCCCACTTTGGCGATCTCATCGGTCGCAAGCGGATGTTCACCCTCAGCATCATCATGATGGCGCTGCCCACCTTGCTGATCGGTCTGTTGCCGACTTATGCGGTGCTTGGCATCGGCGCCCCCATCGCCCTGCTGGGCCTGCGGATCCTGCAAGGCGCCGCCATCGGCGGTGAAGTGCCGGGCGCCTGGGTGTTCGTCGCCGAGCACGTCCCTGCCCGTCGGGTCGGGGTCGCCTGTGGCACGCTCACGGCGGGATTGACGGCCGGCATCCTGCTCGGCTCCCTCATCGCCACCGCGGTCAACAAGAGCCTGACACCGGCCGAAGTGAGCGAGTGGGGCTGGCGAGTGCCCTTCCTGCTGGGCGGTATCTTCGGCATCGTCGCCATGTATCTGCGTCGCTGGTTGCACGAGACCCCGGTCTTCGCCGAGATGAAAGCCAACAAGACCCTGGCTGACGAATTGCCCCTCAAGTCGGTGCTGCGCAACCACAAGAGCAGCGTGGTGGTCTCCATGCTGCTCACCTGGCTGCTCTCCGCCGGTATCGTGGTGGTGATCCTGATGACCCCCACCTATCTGCAGAAGGTCTATGGCATCAGCCCGGCCGACGCCCTGACCGCCAACTCGCTGGCCATCGTGGCCCTGACCCTCGGCTGCATCGTCTATGGTCGACTGATCGACCTGCTGGGCAGCGGTCTCACCTTCATGTTTGGCTCCCTGCTGCTGGCGGGCTCCAGCTACGCCTTCTATCACGGTCTGGCGGCTGGTACGAGTCAGCTGGTGCCGCTCTATATGCTGGCGGGCTTTGCGGTCGGGATTGTCGGCGCCGTGCCTTACGTGATGGTCAACGCCTTCCCGCCGGTGGTGCGCTTCTCCGGTCTGTCGTTCTCCTACAACGTGGCCTACGCCATCTTCGGTGGCCTCACCCCGATGGCGGTGACCCTCTGGATGAAGAGCGACATGCTGGCCCCCTCCCACTATGTGGTGAGCCTGTCGGTGCTGGGTTTCGCCATCGGCCTCTGGCTCTGGTTCCAGCAACGGGCCATCCGGCAACAGCAAGCGCCGCAAGCGGCCTGAGCCAAAGCCCCGAACCCGGTTCGGGGCTTTTTTGTACTGCTTGCGTTCAGTTTCGCCAGCATAAGATAGCCTCCCTCTGGGGCCTGCCACCCGCATCGCCCCATGGCTTCCAACTCTTTATCCGAGGCTCAAGATGTTCTTTCAGGTCGTATTACTCACCTTGCTGGCGCTGCTGCCCATGGTCAACCCGCCCACCACGGCCACCCTGCTGCTGGGACTGAGCAAGGGGATGTCGCGCGAACACGTGCGCCGTCAGGTCAATCTGGCCGCCATCTATCTGTTCTGCACCCTCTGCATCACCTTCTTTATCGGATCCTCGATCCTGGATCTGTTCGGGATCTCCATTCCGGGCTTGCGTCTGGCCGGTGGCCTCATCATCGGCTTTATCGGCTTTCGCATGCTGTTCCCCGCCCCCAGCCAGCAGAGCGGGGTCGATATAAACCAGAGCATTGCCTTCGTACCGCTCACCATGCCAAGCATGTGCGGGCCAGGTACCATGGCGCTGGTGATAAGCGGGGCAGCCCAGATTGCCGAGCTGCCTGACGAGTACAACCGCCTCACCATCTACGCCGGTGTGGTAACGGCATTTGCCCTGATGAGCCTGATCAGCTGGGGGGTATTGAAGCTGGCGGATCCGGTCTGCAAGATCCTGGGCGCCACCGGCATCGATGCCATGACCCGCATCATGGGCTTCCTGCTGGTCTGCATGGGTATGCAGTTTTGCATCAACGGCATCAAGGAAGTGGCACAGGATCCGGTCTTCCACGGCGGCCAGACCGTGCAAACCGCACCGGCGCTACCAAAGGCTTCCGGCACGTTTGATCAGTTGCCGCAGAAGCCCACCAGCTCTGATTGAAAACGGTAGCAAAAAGTCCCTGACGATCTGCACTGATCTTGTTCCTGATCATGTTATTGACACACAAATGAGTTAGTTTGTTTTTCATACAGACTGTATTCAGATGGACGCTGATAGGTTTGTTGATGAATACCCACTCAACTTCAGGAGAGTATGCAGATGGACAAGATGCTGACCGAAATAGGGAGCCATAGCCTGTTTCACGAGTACCTGAACGTGGTTGGGATTGCGAGCCCATCCCTCGCCAAGATCGAGCAACGCTGGGAATATAAAGATCAAGAGCAGCTGGTTGCCAAAATCCAGATCGACAAACAGGGTAACGCTCGCTATTTCATCGACGCCCGCGCCATATCCGTCAACTGATACCGAATAACCCGCCAGCCCTGGTCCACCGACCGGGGCTTTTTGTTGTCTGCGATCCCCTGAATAGCAAAACCCCGGCAAGAGCCGGGGTTTGAATGCATCGGGTTACGCCGCTGCGCGGCTAACCCAAACCTACGAAGTGCCACCCACGGTGAGCTGGTCCAGTTTGAGGGTGGGTTGGCCGACACCGACCGGCACGCTCTGCCCTTCCTTGCCACAGATGCCAACCCCGCGATCCAGCGCAAGATCGCTGCCCACCATGGAGACCTGGCTCATCGCCTCGGGGCCGTTGCCGATCAGGGTCGCGCCCTTGATGGGGGCAGTGATCTTGCCATCCTCGATGAGGTAGGCCTCGGAGGCGGAGAAGACAAACTTGCCGGAGGTGATGTCCACCTGACCGCCGCCGAAGTTGGGGGCATAAATGCCCTTCTTCACCGAGGCGATGATCTCGGCCGGATCATACTGGCCCGCCAGCATGTAGGTGTTGGTCATGCGCGGCATCGGCATGGCGGCGTAGGATTCGCGGCGCCCGTTGCCGGTGAGTGGCACGCCCATCAGACGGGCGTTCTGCTTGTCTTGCAGATAACCCTTTAGGATGCCGTTCTCGATCAGCACGTTGTAGCCACCCGGTGTGCCCTCGTCATCGATGGAGACGGAGCCGCGCCGACCCGGCAGGGTGCCATCATCGACGATGGTACAGTGCTTGGAGGCCACCTGCTCGCCGATGCGGCCAGCAAATGCGGAAGATCCCTTGCGGTTGAAATCCCCCTCCAGACCGTGGCCCACCGCCTCGTGCAGCAGCACGCCAGGCCAGCCGGAGCCCAGCACCACCGGCATGGTACCGGCTGGCGCGTCGATGGCTTCCAGATTGACCAGCGCCTGACGCACAGCTTCACGCACATAGCCAAAAGCGCGGCTCTCCAGCCCGTCCAGTTCGAGGAACCAGTCGTAACCAAAGCGGCCACCGCCACCGGCACTGCCACGCTCGCGGCGATCGCCCTTCTCGGCGATCACGGTCACCGACAGACGCACCAGCGGACGCACATCGGCGGCCAGGGTGCCGTCGGTGGCGGCCACCAGCACCTCTTCGTAGACGCCGCTGATGGAGGCCATCACCTGATTGATTGCGGGATCCAGACTTCTGGCGAACTTGTCCATCTGCTCCAGCAGGGCGATCTTCTGATGCTTGTCGAGGGTCTGCAGCGGATCCATGGCCGGATAGAGCAGGTTCGCTTCGGTGCGCGCCCACGCCTTCACCTTGCCGTGAGCACCGGCTGCGGCGATGCCGCGAGCGGCAGTCACCGACTGTTGCAGGGCCAGCAGGCTCAGCTCGTCCGAGTAGGCGAAGCCAGTCTTCTCGCCGCTGACGGCGCGCACCCCGACCCCCTGATCGATGTTGTAGCTGCCATCCTTGACGATGCCATCTTCCAGCATCCAGGACTCGTGCCAGCTGCGCTGGAAATAGAGATCGCCGAACTCCACCTGATGGCTCATCAGGCTGCCGAGCAGCTGCTGCAGGCGCCCTTCGTCGAGATCGTTCGGGGCCAACAGGGAGGCACTAACCTGGCTCAATAGACTCAATCTTCTTCTCCACTCTCGTAACGAGCTGTTTTAAATCGTCTTGCCGACGGGTTGGCGACAAGCCACACCATCACAACAAACGGGCATGCTCCAGCACAGGCAAACGGCTGCGTTTCAATTTTTCACCACACCATCAGAGCAAACGGGCGTGTTGCAGCACTGGCATGGTGCGATGCAATTCGTCGATAAATCCGGGCTCCATCTTCGCCAGCACTGTGCCGCGCCCGCACTCTTTGCTCGCCAGCACCCGACCCCAGGGGTCGATCACCATACTGTGGCCCCAGGTCTGGCGCCCCGTTTCGTGAGTGCCGCCCTGATTGGCCGCGACTACGTAGCACTGGTTTTCGATGGCGCGGGCCCGCAGCAGCGGCTCCCAGTGGGCCTCGCCGGTCACGGCGGTAAAGGCGGCAGGCACCAGCAGTACGCGGGCACCGGCACGGGCCAACTGGCGGTAGAGCTCGGGAAAGCGCAGATCATAACAGATCGAGAGGCCGAGGGGACCAAAGGGGGAGTCCACCAACACAGGCGACTCGCCGGGGCTGAAGGTCTCCGACTCCCGATAGCGGCCGTGATTATCCGCCACATCCACGTCGAACAGGTGGATCTTGTGGTATTGGCCCCTAAGCTCACCGCTTGGGTCAAACACCAGCGAGCTGGTGTGGATATGGTCGGAATCTGCGATGGTGGTCGGCATGGCCCCGGCCACCAGCCAGATGCCGTAATCGCGTGCCCATTCAGCCAGTTGCTGCTGGATCGGGCCCTCACCTATGGCCTCGGCCCCATCCAGATAACCCTGCCGTTCGCCAAACAGGGCAAAGTTCTCCGGCAGCAGCACCAGCAGCGGCTGCTCTTTGGGCAAGGCCGCCAGTTCGGCGGCGATCTGCTCCCGGTTATCCTGCCAGTGACGGCCAGATACCAGCTGTATTGCGGCTAACCACATGACGTTCTCCTTGTCGCTTGGACCATTAGACGGTGACAGCATCCCCCGCCTGCAGGGTGTAATCCAGTACAATGATGCGCTCCAGCACTGGGCGAAAGATGGCCTTGAGGGCATCGTGATCAGGATGGGGCAGATAGCGCTGGCGGGCCGCTTCGTCGGCGAAGGTCATCAGTACGCTGTGGGTAAACCCCTCGGCCCGCCCCTCCGGGCTGTCATCCCGACCCCACTCCACGGCGGTCACGCCGCTGACCTGATGGGGAATGGCGAGAAAGGCGGTACGCACCGCATCTATCTGGGCAGGCTGGGCGTCCGGCTTGAAGGCGATCAGCAGGATATGTCGGATCATGGCTCACTCCTTGTGATGGTGCCGGGCCGCTCGTTCAGCGCTGAGCGGGCCCCGCGTGTTTGGGGCTCAGCAGGAAAGGGGTCACCTCTTGGGTCGGCAGGCTGGGGGCAACGGCATCTACCGCCTCTTTCTGCTGCTGGTTGAGCTTGATGCGCGCGCGATCGCGCCCCGCCTCGATCAGCTTGGGTGCGTCGAGCGGGCCCGAGATGCGAAAATCGATGCGGGTCACCACATCCACTACCGGCTCCAGCAGTTTGGAGAGGGCCAGCACATAGAGACCCGTGACCGGCGTGATGGAGAAGGCCGCCACCACCGGCAGGGTGCCACCCAGATTGGGGGAGAAACTCAGCTCGTAGTCGAGCCGCCAGCGCACCAGATCGGCGATCCCCTCGCCGCGCAGGTTGCCTGCCGCCCCCTTCATATAGAAATCATCGTTGCTGACCTGCCCCTGCTTGATGGTGGCAGAGGCGGACATGGATTCGAAGTAGAAGCCCTTGTCGAACACATCGCGAAAATCGAGCCGCAGTTTGCGCAGCAGGGAATCGAGGCTGAGCAGGGAGAGCAGCCGTGCCCCCTTGTCGTTGACCTCCCGCAGGGTGCCGCCCTCCAGCTGATAGTTGGCACTTCCCCCCAGAGTCGGCAGACTCGGGCGGTAGGGCACATCCTGCCAGTTCAGATCAAAAGCGAGGGAGCCGGGGGCATCGCCGATGGGCGAGGTGTAGCCGAGCCGCTTGAGCAGCAGCTCGCTGTTGTTGCTGGTCAGCTTGCCACGGGCGCGGGTCTCCATCTGGTTGCCATCGGCCAACCAGTCGACGCTGCCGGTGAGCTGACTCCCCGCCAGCCGCACATCCAGCCCCTTGAGGG
>NZ_CAWNZT010000332.1:19665-22023 GCF_963878965.1 Aeromonas sp. HMWF015
CGGCAGCTCGCCAAAGCGGCAATCGACACAACTCACCTTCAACCAGGGGATGGATGCCATGATGGCGTTGTCCTGCTTGGCATCGGGATCTGGGCTGAGATCCGAACTCTTGCCGGACCAGTAGATGCGGGCAAACTTGGCATCCACCGGGCGATTGGCTACTGCGGGCAGGCGGATCACTCCCATCACGTCGGGGCTGTCGATCATCACTTCGGTCGCCTGATTGGTCGGCCCCACGGTGAAACGCGCCGCCTTGAGGGTGGCACTGCCGATATAGGCGCGAGCCAGCTGTCCATCCACCCACCACTCCTGTGGCAGGAAGGCCGGGCCAACCACCGCATTGCCAGTCTGGTTCTGCGCTGGCAACCACTGCTTGAGTCTGGCCAGCCAGCCGCCCACATCGGCCTCCTGCTGGTTGATGGCGAGCAGCATGGGGGCATCGCGCATTACCCGGGCGCCCGGCTGGCCCACATCGACCCGCACCCGGCTGAGATAAGGCACCCCTTCGCCGTAGACCAGTCGGGTCTGCATATCCACATCAGCCCCCAGTACGGCGCGAATGTCGGCGCTGCCATCCCGGCCACGGGCGATCACCTTGAGCGGCAGCCGGCTGGCGCTGCTCTTGGCCAGCGGCAGCGGCAGATCCAGCCCCATCCCCTGCAAGTTGGAGTCGAGCGCCAGCTGGAAGCTGAACGGCTTGCTGTCGGGCAGGGTCAACCCGAGCTTGCCGCCCCAGTTACTGCGGCCGTTGAGAATGCCGAATGAAGAGATGGCGGCGGGTTGGCGGCGGCTATCCCACTGCCCCTTGAAATCGAGGTCGACCTGATAGTGATCCGGATGCTGGCGCCCCTGATAGTCGAGGGTCAGCGGCTGGTTCCACAAGCTCGCCTTGAGGTTGCTGAAGCGGGTCTGTTCGTTGTCATATTCGAGACGCCCCTGCACCTTCTCCAGCGGCAGATCCAGACTGGCGACCCGCACCTTGTTGTTGCTGAAGGTGGCATCGCCACTCGCCTTGACCTCGCTCTCGCCATCGAGAGGAATATCGAGCTTGACCGAGCCGGCCATAGGGCCGCGGATCTCGATCTCCCGCAGCGCCTGACCTACCGAACTGCCCAGCGGGGAGTCCTGCAGGTAGTCGCTGATGGCCTTACCTTCCCCCTGCACCTTGGCATCCACATAGAGGTGGGCGCCGGGGGAGAGATCCGGGATCCAGGCATGCACCGAGTCGGAGCTCGCCTTGCCGAGTTTGGTGGATCGGCTGCGCATATCGAGACCGGCATTCTGGAACAAGAGATCGATCTGCAAGTCGGTGAGCGGTTGCCAACCGGGGAAGAACTCGTAGGTGGCCTGCTCCAGCGGTACCGCTACCTGGAAGATGCCCTTGCCGTTGTCATAGGGGAAATCCCGAAACTCCCCATACCAGAGCAGGTCGGCTCCCTTGGCCTTACCCCCCTTGATGGCGCCGCTCAGGTAATCCACCAGCCCCTTGTCCATCGCCTGTAGCGGGAAGTAGCGATCCGCATGGCCCGCATTCTTCACATCGATGCGACCAGTCAGGGCCAGGAAAGGGTGCTCGAACAGATCGAGGCGGAAACGGCTGGCCAGGGTCAGATCCGGGTTATCCAGCGCGATATCCTGCCCGTAGAGCACCCAGCCCTGTTCCTCGCGCCACCAGTCGAGGCGGGCCGAGAAGTGGTCGACCGGGATCGGCATCTTGAAGTGACGGGCGGGATCCACCTTGTCGTTCGCCAGCGCCAATCTGGCGCTACCGCCGGTCGGGGTAAGCCAGAACTCGCCGTTGAGATCCTGCATCCCGGGTATATCCTGCCAGGCCTTGAGACGCACCTTGCTGAAGCGGCCACTGAGGGAGAGATCCTGCCAGTCGGCATTGGCCAGCAGCGTCAGATCCTGCACCGCCCCCTGCGGATTGGTCTGGCGCAGGGTCTCGCAGAGTGTGGGGTAGAGCGCCGAGACCAGCTGACTGATCTGGGTGATCTTGTCGAACTCAATACTGGGCAGATAGCCCTGCACCCGATCCCCAATCCGCTCCAGTTGCAAGCGGCTCTGCAACCAGGGTTTGCCGTCCAGCTTGAAGGTGACGTTGTGGCTGGCCAGTTGCCAGTCGGTGCCATCACGGCGCAGCTGGATCTTGCCGCCATCGAGGCCGAAGCGGTGCATCTCCCCGTTCTTGGGATCCTTCCAGATCAGGTAGTTGTTGCCAAACGCCAGCAGGGTATTGCCCAGCTGACCGTTGGCGAAATCGCTCCAGAGCTGGAAGTCGAGCTGACCGGCAACCTTGGGTTCGCCCGCATGGATCTTGGCCAGGGTCGGGGTGATATCAAGCTGGCGGGCCCCCAG
>NZ_CAWNZT010000333.1:0-4386 GCF_963878965.1 Aeromonas sp. HMWF015
AACCACAGCGACCAGCGTTGCTCCTGTTCCCCATGTTGCAACAACACTTAAAGCAGGCATTGTGCTACCGCAGCCAGGGATTTACCAAACGACGCTGCTTACACGCGATGATCCGCACCAGACATTGGTTAATTTCGCCGGCTTGGCAATCGTTTACCCGCAACGTGATGCACAGCTGCGTTGGGATATCTGGGTCGATGATGGCGCCGTGGCTACCTGGTGGCTTGGTCAGGCCGGAATGCAGTCCGATAGCACAGAGCCATCTACCCTGACGTTGACGCGCATTAGCAGAAATAAAGTGGCAGACAGTGCTGTTTTGACGCGGGATGATTCAGGATCGCTGCTCGTGCCATCGAATTACCAGAGGCAAAGCAGTATCCCCAATCAGGTCATGATCAAGACCATGCCCGTCATCAAGGCAGAGGGTGAGCGGGTAAGATATTCTGCATTTGATCTGTCGAGTACCGGAACCATGGCATATCACAATTGGAATGGCCAGGTTGGTATTACAAAATTTAACACAACGGATATTAAGTCAGAGACATGGTCGACTGGAAATGGCTTGTCGACCGATATGTTAGGCAATACCGAGTTGACTAATAACGATGGCAAGTTGAGCGTCGTTATGGAACTGCCGTCAGCAGGTTGCACATTATTCGGTGAGGGAAAGGAAGAGAGCAATCACGCATTGAACAAGCTTACTTTTACCGGATTCGGAAAATGCAAATTTGTTGAATATAATGATGCCAACTGGAGCCAGAGTGACTATAAAAATACGGCGGGTTTGGCTCGGGTAAAAGACACGGCTACCGCATATATTGCCGAGTTTAATGATGTAAATAATAAAAGCACATTAGTTATCGGATTTCCCGAGTTGGATGGGGTCATATTTACTCTGAAAAAAGAATAAACATCCCGTCAGTCATATTCCATGGGGTGCAGTAGCGCCTCATGGAATTTTTATCCGTTCTATTGCCGATTGATAACGGTGTTTCTGTCGCTCATCAGGCTACCTGCATGTCAGCGAGTCGTCAGATCCGTTGCCGGAGGCTCTTTCTGTGAACAATCTTGTTGGTCAGAATAGCTGACGGATCAGCGGAAGTGATTACCCATATCGTTTATTCTGCCAAGAGAGGTGTGACGCTTTCACTATCGGAGAGGTCGTATCTGTTGTTGAATGGGGAGGGAGTGGTCATTTACCGTGCCACTGACTGCATGGCGAATGGGGCGCCCGGAGTAATCATGTCGCAAGAGGTTGTATGCGAGCACTGAGTGAACTCGATTTGAACCTGCTGGTGGTGTTCAAATATCTGATGGCCGAACGCAGCGCCGCAGGTGCGGCTACGCTGCTCGGTGTCACGCCTTCCACTGTGAGCAAGTCGCTTGCCAAATTACGGGAGTGGTTTGGCGATCCGCTGTTTGTGCGGGGACGCAAAGAGTTGCAACCCACCAATCTGGCTTTTGCCCTGGAAGAAGAGCTGAAAGTCTGGTTTCCCCTTACCGAACGGATCGCCTCACTCAATAGCGAAGCGATCCCCGATGGCGCCCGCTTCAGTCTGGTGATGCAATCCCCGTTCTACAACAGCTTGCTCAGTGATTTGCCGATGGCCATCCATGAGAAGTATCCCAACTCTGTGGTCAAAATGCTGGGATGGAACCGCAACTCTCTCAATGACGTTGTCAACGGTGATGCGGATCTGGGGGTCTGTGTCCGCGAGAGTTATAGCCGTTCTCAGCTCAAGCTCAGTAATCTGCCCTATTACATCGATCATGAAGTGCTGTTTTGCGATCGGCCTGTGGTCTTCCTGCGCAAGGATCACCCCCTGCTTCAGCAGGAGTGGTCAATGGAGAATTTTCTCAATTGCCCTCATAGCAGTGTGGTGCTGGAGGTCAAGGAGACCTGGGGGCTGGATCTGCTGCTGGAGGATGAGGGGCTGATCCGTAAAGTCCCGGTCATGGTATCCAGCTTTGAGCAGTCATTGCACATTGCATCCCAGCCCGACAACGATCTGATCGCGGTCGCCCCCTCTTATTGCGCCGGACATGCAGCGAAATATCATCCCAATCTGATCACCAGACCACTGCCCCTGTCTGAAGCGCTCTATCAGCAACTGGAGCTCACTTTTATCCTGCTGTGGCATAAGCGTCACAATCAGGACGCCAAGGTGTTGTGGCTGCTCAATGAGATACGACGGCTCTATAACCGGGAGTCGATGCCCGTGGGCCGTCAATAAGGCGAACCGACCGGAGGCGAGGCTGATCAATAACAGGCGTAATGAGGGGATAGTGCGAGACAAGGCAAGGGCAGCAACCCTTGCCTTGCTGTTGAGGGCTTAGTTGTACTGCTCTTCCATCCAGGCTTCGACGATCAGCTGCGCCGAGACGCCGTCCACACTGCCTTTTTCCAGAGCGCGATAGCCGCCTCGCTCAAACAGCCGGGCGCGGGCATCTGTGGTGGTGAGTCGCTCATCCTTGAACTCCACCGGCTTGCCGAAACGGCCATGCAGCCGGTTGCCGAATTTGCGGGCCCGTACCGTGATCTCCTGATCGGTGCCATCCATGTTCAGCGGCAAGCCGACCACCAGCAGGTCCGGTTGCCACTCCTTGAGCAGCTTCTCAATCTCGTCCCAGTTGGGGATGCCGTCGTTGGCCTTGAGGGCGCGCAGAGGCTGGGCTGTGCCAGTCAGCTCCTGACCGATGGCGACGCCAATGCTCTTGGTGCCATAGTCAAAGCCCATGATGCTGCGTGATGACATAATTGATAAATCCTCGAAATAGAGAGCGGAGCGGGCCAGCCGATCAGCTGTGGCCGATATCGCTGGAGAGGTGAACTGGGTTCACCCCTATGCTGGCGGCGGCTTGCTGCCAACGTTTGTGAATGGGGGTCTTGAACACCAGAGCCGGATTGGGGGGGATCACCAGCCAGGCGCCGTCCACCAGCTCCTGTTCCAGTTGACCTGCGCTCCAGCCTGCATAGCCAAGGGCCACCAGCCAATGGGCAGGAGCCTCGCTCGTACCCAGGGTTTCCAGAATATCCTTGGAGGTGGTCACCATCATCTCATCCCCCACCTGCAGGGTGGAGTTGAAACCGGGGCGGAAGCTGTGCAGCACGAAGCCGCGATCGGCGTGAACCGGCCCCCCTTGCAGTACCGGTTGTTTGAGCTCCGGGTTGTTGGGCGGGTTGAGCTGGAGCTGGGTCAGCATGGTTTCCAGCGACATCTCGACCGGAATGTTGACGACCAGTCCCATGGCGCCCTCTTCGTTGTGCTCGCACAGATAGACCAGCGAACGCTCGAAGTAGGGATCCGTCAGGCTTGGCATGGCAAGCAGGAAGTGATTTTGCAGTGTTTGCATAGAGGCCAAATAGTGCAAAGGTATTTGAGGTCAATTATGGCAGTTGATCCCCATGGGAAAAACCGCTTTTTGGGCTGGGCGAGATCCCGCCCCTTTCCGGATTGTCTTGAAACAGAGAGGGTGGCGCCGGGCCACCCTCTCTTTTTCCGGGCTTGTCGGGGGCGGTTACCCCTGAACAGGCCGGTTAGCCTGCCTGGCGATTATTTGCCCAGTCGACGCTCGATGGCATCCATCAGCATGCCTGTGATGTGTACATCGAACGCTGCTTCGATCTCGCGAATGCAGGTCGGGCTGGTGACGTTAATCTCGGTCAGGCGATCGCCGATGATGTCGAGGCCGACGAAGATGAGGCCTTTCTCTTTCAACGTCGGGCCCACCGCACGGGCGATGGCCCAGTCCGATTCGCTCAGGGGGCGTGCTTCACCACGGCCACCGGCCGCCAGATTGCCGCGGGTCTCCCCCTGCGCCGGAATACGGGCCAGGCAGTAGGGAACCGGTTCACCGTCCACTACCAGTACCCGCTTGTCGCCATCCTTGATGGCGGGCAGATAGGTCTGCGCCATGCAGTACTGGCTGCCGTGGGCGGTCAGGGTCTCGATAATCACGCCGACGTTGGCGTCATCTTCCTTCATGCGGAAGATGGAGGCGCCGCCCATGCCGTCCAAGGGCTTCAAGATCACGTCTTTGTGCTGGGCGTGGAAGGCGCGCAGCTTGTCGGCGCGGCGGGTCACCAGCGTGGTCGGGGTATGCTCGGCAAACCAGGCGGTGTAGAGCTTCTCGTTGGCGTCACGCAGGCTCTGCGGCTTGTTGACGATAAGGCAACCCTCATCCTCGGCCCGCTCCAGCATGTAGGTGGCGTAGATAAATTCGGTGTCGAACGGCGGATCCTTGCGCATCAGGATCACATCGAGGTTGGAGAGGGGCTGATCCACCACCTCGCCCAGGGTGTACCAGTCGGCATAGTCATATTTGACGGTGAGCGGGCGCATGGTGCCGAAGGCGCGACCGGCTTCCATATAGAGATCCTTCATC
>NZ_CAWNZT010000334.1:0-6807 GCF_963878965.1 Aeromonas sp. HMWF015
CGGCATATGCTGCCGTTTATCATCCATTTCACATAAATATTCACTACTCATTCGGGGCTCGTTATTGTTTTGGAAATAGTGATAAATGCTGCTTGTTGCGTTGTTGTTGAAATTAAAGTAATGATACCAATAGATGTACGGACGCACCGGCCATTTTTGTGATGAAAATCATCATTTATCTCTGCCGAATTGGTGGTTATCTGCACAAAACATTGCGGAATTGTATAACTCAATCATTTACACCCGTGGTCAAACCGTCTAAGTTACTCGCGGGTTATTCCAAAAAAATGCAAAAAACCCGCCCGGATCGCTGGTTTCGCTGCCTCATGGATTGAGCAAATATTGCCCAAGGTAACAACCGGCCTCTGCGGCTGATTTACGGACGAATTATTTGGGACGGATGTCCCCCGCAGAGGTAAACATGTCCTTGCTCGAAGTAAAGAACTTGCGGATCGAGTACCCCTCCCGCTACGGGGTACTGGCCGCGGTGAAGGATCTCTCTTTCTCTATCGAAAAGGGTGAGATTGTCGGGGTGGTCGGTGAATCCGGCGCCGGCAAGTCCACCATCGGCAATGCTGTTATCGATCTCCTGAGCCCGCCGGGTCGCATCGCCCGTGGTGATATCTATCTCAATGGCGAGCTCATCTCCGGCAAGAGCCAGAACGAGATGCGGGCCATCCGTGGCTCCCGTATCGGGTTCATCTTCCAGGACCCCATGACCTCCCTCAACCCGCTGTTCACCGTTGAGCATCAGCTGGTGGAGACCATTCTGGCCAATACCGACCTCTCTCGCGAAGCCGCTTTTGCCAAGGCGCTGGAGCTGATGGGGGCGGTGGGAATCCCGAGTCCGGAGCTGCGCATCAAGCAGTACCCGCACCAGTTCTCCGGTGGCATGCGTCAGCGGGTGGTTATCGCCATCGCGCTCTCCTGCGATCCTGAGCTGATCATCGCCGACGAGCCGACCACGGCGCTGGACGTCTCCATTCAGGATCAGATCCTCCAGCTTATCCGCGCCCTCTGTAAAGAGCGTCAGGTGGGCTGCATGCTGGTGACCCACGACATGGGCGTGGTCTCCAACGTTACCGACAAGGTGGCGGTGATGTATCGCGGCGATCTGGTGGAGTTCGGCCTGACCGAACAGGTGCTGGGCAGCCCCAATCACCCCTATACCCGCAGCCTCATCTCGGCGGTACCCCGCTCCGATGTGAAGCTGGTGCGTTTCCCGCTGGTCTCCTATATCGAGGATGCCAGTGCGCCGGATACCAATATTGACCTCAAGACCCACTGGCTCGGCCAGAGTCAGGACGAGCGTGCCTATGAAGGGGCGCTGCTGCGGGTGGAGAACGTCGATCTGAAGTTCGTCACCAAGGACTCCATCTTCCCGAGCCGTCGCCAGTATGTGCGCGCCTGCAACAACATCAGCTTCGAGATCTTCGAAGGGGAGACCTTCGGTCTGGTGGGGGAGTCGGGCTCCGGTAAATCGACCATTGCCCGCGCCATCACCGGTCTCTATCCGCCTGATACCGGCAAAATCTTCTTCGAAGGGATCGATCTGACCGCCCTCAAGAGCGAGCGCGAGCGTCGCCCGCTGCGTCGCCAGATGCAGATGGTGTTTCAGAACCCCTATTCCTCGATGAACCCGCGGATGAAGGTGCGCGACATCATTGCCGAGCCGATCCGCTTCCATCAGCTGGCGAGCAGCGAGAGCCAGATTGAGGGGATTGTCGGCGATCTGCTGGATCACGTGGGTCTCGGTCGTGGTGCCGGGGTCAAGTATCCCCACGAGTTCTCCGGCGGTCAGCGCCAGCGTATATCCATTGCCCGAGCCCTGGCCACTCGCCCGCGCTTTCTCATCTGCGACGAGCCGACCTCGGCGCTGGATGTGTCGGTGCAGGCCCAGATCCTCAACCTGCTCAAGGATCTGCAGCAGGAGCTCAAGCTCACCATGCTGTTTATCAGCCACGATCTGCCGGTGATCCGCCAGATGTGCGACCGCATCGGGGTGATGCAGCACGGTCATCTGGTGGAAGTGGCCGAGACCGAGAAACTCTTTACCAATGCCGAGCATGAGTACAGCCGCAAGCTGATCTCCCTCATGCCGGAGTTCAAGGGAATGTCCCGCGAGGGACTGGAAATCGCAAGCTAGGAGAGCGTCGGTGCGCCGGTCTGCTTGTCAAAAAAGTGTCATAAGAAAGCCAAAAGCATGGAGAACAAGATGAAGAAAGGATTGTCCAAGATTGCCCTGGCGCTGTTTGCCGCCGGTTTCGCCTTCAGTGTCTCAGCCGCTGATATCAAGGTGGGTGTCGCTTCTGACGCCACTTCGCTGGATCCGCAGGAGCAGCTCTCCGGTCAGACCCTGGAGATGTCGCACCTGGTATTCGATCCCCTGATGCGTTACACCCAGGACTTGCAGTTCGAGCCCCGTCTGGCCGAGAAGTTCGAGCGTGTCGATGACAAGACCGTCCGCTTCCACCTGCGCAAAGGGGTCAAGTTCCACTCCGGTAACGACTTCACCGCAGACGACGTGGTGTGGACCGTCAACCGCCTGAAATCCTCCGTCGACTTCAAGGCGATCTTCGATCCCATCAGCGAAGTGAAGAAGGTCGATGACTATACCGTCGATCTGATCACTGCCAAGCCGTTCCCGCTGGTGCTGCAGACCGTCACCTACATCTTCCCGATGGACTCCAAGTTCTACACCGGCAAGACCGAAGCGGGCAAAGACAAGGCCGAGATCGTCAAAAACGGCGACTCCTATGCCTCTACCCACGTCTCCGGTACTGGCCCGTTCACCGTCAAGTTCCGCGAGCAGGGTGTGAAGCTGGATTATGCCCGCAACGCCAACTACTGGGACAAAGCCTCCAAGGGTAACGTCGAGAACCTGACCGTGGTGCCGATCAAGGAAGATGCGACCCGTGTTGCAGCCCTGCTGGGTGGCGATGTGGACATGATCTATCCGGTTGCGCCGAACGATCTGGAGCGCGTGAAGAATGGCAAGGACTCCCAGCTGGTCACCCTGTCCGGTACCCGCGCCATCATCATCGAGCTGAACCAGAACACCAACCCGGCGCTGAAAGACAAGCGCGTGCGTCAGGCGATCAACTACGCCATCAACCAGGTGGGCATTGTCGAGAAGATCAACAAGGGCTTCGGTACCCCTGCTGGTCAGCTGAGCCCGAAAGGCTATGCCGGTCACAACGAGGCGCTGGTGCCCCAGTATGATCTGGCCAAGGCCAAGGAGCTGATGAAAGAGGCCGGTTACGAGAAAGGCTTCAAGATGACCTTCATCTCCCCGGCTGCCCGCTACGTCAACGACGTCAAGATTGCCCAGGCGGTCTCCGCCATGCTGGCCAAGATCAACATCAAGGTGGATCTGAAAACCATGCCGGTGGCCCAGTACTGGCCTGAGTTTGACAAGTGCGCCGCGGACATGCAGCTGATCGGCTGGCACTCCGACACCGAAGATACCGCGAACTTCTTCGAGTTCCTGACCTTCACCAAGGACGCCAAGACCGGTATGGGTCAGTACAACTGCGCCGGTTACGCCAACGCCGAAGCTGACAAGCTGGTGATGGATGCCAACGCCGAGACCGATCCGGCCAAGCGTGCCGAGATGCTCAAGAAGGTCGAAGCCATGCTGATCGAAGATGCTGCCTACGTGCCGTTGCACTGGGAAGATCTGGCCTATGGCGCCAAGAAGAACGTCGACATCAAGCCGGTGGTCAACGTGATGAACTTCCCTTACCTGGGTGACCTGGTGGTCAGCAAGTAAGAGAACGTCGCAAGGAAGGACGGGGCGGGGTGGTCAGCTGGCCACTCCGCCCACTAACAGAAGCCTGTGCCACGACACAGGCCACGTAGAAGGACAAGCATGTTTACATTCCTGCTGAAACGGTTCTATCAGGCCGTGATAGTGATGTTCGTCATCAGCCTGGTCGCCTTCTCCATCCAGGATAACCTGGGTGACCCGTTGCGCGAGCTGGTGGGACAATCCGTCTCCGAAGCCCAGCGTCACGAGTTGCGCGAGAAGATGGGCCTTAACGATCCCTTCCTCATCAAATACAGCCGCTTTTTGAAAAATGCGGTGCATGGGGATTTGGGCACCTCCTATTTCTTCAAGCGACCCGCTCTCGAGGTGATCCTCGACAAGCTGGTGGCTACCCTTGAGCTGGTGTTTGCTGCCGCGCTCATCATCGTGGTGGTCTCCATTCCACTCGGTGTCTATTCGGCGATCCGCCCGCGCAGCATTCCCACCAAGATCATCATGGCGGGGAGCAGTATCGGCATCTCGATCCCGGTATTTTTGACCGCCATCATGCTGATGTACCTCTTCTCCATCCAGCTGGGCTGGCTGCCGGCCTATGGCCGCGGCGAGACCCGCAACCTGCTGGGCTGGGAGTCGGGCTTCTTTACCTGGGATGGCATCCTGCACCTGATCCTGCCCGCGGTGTCGCTCTCTTCCATCATGCTGCCGCTGTTTATCCGGCTGGTGCGCTCCGAGATGCTGGAGCAGCTCTCCTCCGAGTATGTCAAGTTCGCCCGCGCCAAGGGGCTGGACAACAACAAGGTCTACTACAGCCACGCCCTCAAAAACACCATGCTGCCGGTCATTACCGTCGGTGGGGTGCAGATCGGCACCATGGTGGCTTACACCATTCTGACCGAGAGCGTGTTCCAGTGGCCAGGCACCGGCTTCCTGTTCCTTGAGGCGATCCACCGGGTCGATACCCCGCTGATCACCGCCTACGTTATCTTCGTGGGACTGATCTTCGTGGTGACCAATACCCTGGTCGACCTGCTCTACGGGTTGATTAACCCGACCGTTAACCTGACCGCCAAGGGGTAACAGATGACTAATGCTGTAACTGCAAGCCCAAGCCGTTGGGCACGATTCAAGAACTCTGACATCGTCTACTACTTCCTGCGGGACAAGGTAGCCATGTTCAGCTTTGCGGTGTTCGTGGTATTTGTGCTGGCGGCGCTGCTGGCCCCCTGGCTCGCCCCGCACAACGTCTATGACCAGACCAGTTTTGATCTGATGGATGCCGAGTTGCCCCCCTCCTGGCTCGAAGGTGGCGAGGAGCGCTTCTGGCTCGGCACCGACAACCAGGGACGAGATATCTGGAGCACCATCCTCTATGGCGCCCGTATCTCCCTCACCATCGGCCTGTTTGCGGTGGCGCTGCAGCTGGTGCTTGGTATCGTCATCGGTCTGATTGCCGGTTACTTCGGTGGTCGTATCGACAACCTGCTGATGCGCTTTGCCGATGTGCAGCTGTCGTTCTCCACCATGATGGTGGCGATCATCATCTCCGCCATCTTTCAGGCAACCTTTGGCTCCGAGTTTTACTCGAAGTTCGCCATCATGATGCTGGTGGTGATCATCGGTATCGCCGAGTGGCCGCAATACGCCCGTACCGTGCGCGCCTCTGTGCTGGCGGAGAAGAAGAAGGAGTATGTGGAAGCGGCCAAGGTGATGGGGTTCCGCGCCCCGCGCATCATGTTCCGCCACATTCTGCCCAACTGTTTGTCGCCCATTCTGGTGATCTCCACTGTGCAGGTGGCCAACGCCATCATGAGTGAAGCTGCACTCTCCTTCCTCGGTCTGGGGATGCCGGTTGATCAGCCCTCGCTCGGTTCGCTTATCAGCGTCGGCTTCAACTACATCTTCTCCGGCTCCTGGTGGATCACCGCCTTCCCGGGCATCTGTCTGGTGGTGCTGGTGCTGGTCATCAACCTGCTGGGTGACTGGCTGCGGGATGTGTTTAACCCCAAGATCTACAAAGGTTAACGCGGGCTGATTCTGAGGCGCCGAGTCGCAGCTATCAGTTCATTTAGATAAAAAAATCCGAAACCGGTTTTGCCGGTTTCGGATTTTTATTGGTCTTGAGCAGACCGCGTGTTGATTGCACACCCATCAATAGTGCGGCGGCGGGGTCTCTTCTGCCATGCTGGCAATCTGGCTGGGTTGTACGCTTTGCAGTTTGTCGATCAGCAGCTGGATCTGGTATTTGAGCCGATCGAGTTCACGGCCCTGGGTGGTTACCTCGTCGTTGAGCTGCTCTATGGTGTACTCCGCATAGGCGAGACGGGTTTCCAGGGTTTCGATGCGATCGTTAAGTTGCTGACTCATGGGCCTTCGGGTCCTTACTTGATTGTCCAGATTTCGGCCAGACCACTGGAGCTGGCACTGACAAGGTGGCTATTGTCGCGTAAAGCGACGCCGTAGACCACTGCGCTGGGCGGTTTCACCTTGGGTTGCGGCGAGACGCGCCAGCTCTGCAGCAGGGCACCATCGCTCACTTGCCACAGGGAGAGCTGACGGGAAGGGGCGCCAGTGATGAGCCACTTGCCGTCGTTGGCAAAGCGGGCGCTGGTGTAGACCTCGAAGCGGTGATCATATTGCAGCTGACTCACCTCCTTGCCGGTTTTCAGATCCCAGATGCTGGCCCGGCTGCTGTCGGCGGTGAAGGCATAGCGGCCGCTCGGCTCCAGTCTGGCCATGATCACCCGGCCACCATGGTTGAAGCGCCAGATCACCTGACCGCTGCGGGTATCCCACAGATAGGCGCTGTAGTCGTTGCCGCCGGTCAGGGCATAGCGACCGTTGGCGGAGAGATCCACCGTATTGACCTGTTCGGTATGCCCCAGAAACTGCAGACGACGGCCGCTTCGGGTATCGAGCCACTCGGCCTTGCCATCTTCCCGCCCGATCAGCACATAACGACCGTCGGCAGAGAGCGCGATGTCCCTCAGCCTGGATTCAGGAAGTGAGTAGTAGCCTTGTGATTGCCCGTCGCTCAGCCG
>NZ_CAWNZT010000335.1:0-1212 GCF_963878965.1 Aeromonas sp. HMWF015
CTACTCCCTGTCAGAAGCACTGCTGGTCGGGGCTGCCAACGACTATCTGGCGCAATACCCGGGGACGGCCATCGACATTCTGCTGCTCGACAGAACCGTCAATCTGGTAGAGGAGCGGATCGATCTGGCGGTGCGCATCACCAACGACCTCGACCCCAATCTGGTGGCGCGCCGTCTCGGCACCTGCCACTCGGTAGTCTGTGCCAGCCCGGCCTATCTGGCCCGTCATCCGATGCCACACAAGGTGCAGGATTTGGCGCTGCACAACTGCCTCACCTACACCTACTTTGGCAAGAGCCTGTGGGAGTTCAATGGACCGGACGGTCCCGAGTCAGTGCCGGTCAGCGGTAACCTGAGCGCCAATATCTCCAACCTGCTGCTGGAAGCAACGCTGGAAGGCGCAGGGATCAGCCTGCAGCCACGCTACTCGGCCCAACCCTATCTGGAGCGCGGAGAACTGGTCCCCCTGCTGACCGACTGGCAGCCCAAGCGCCTTGGGGTCTACGGGGTGTATGCCACCCGCAAACAGATGTCGCCACTGCTGCGCAGCTTCCTCGATTTTCTGCTGGCCCGCATGGCGGCGGATCCCATCTGGCAAGAGTGAGCACACCTAAAACCTGATCATGAAGAAGGGGCCGCTGCGGGCCCCTTCTTCATCTTCATCAGTTGATCAGGCTTCAAATCCGAATGGTTCTGATTGCGGCGCTTCCGGCTGCGCACTCTCGTCCAGGAAAATATCCCGATAAGCCACATAGATGGAGTAGTTGAGCGCCGGGATCACCACCAGCAGACCTACCAGCAACAGCACAGCGCCAAACAGCAACAACATGGCTGAGAGCAGCCCCCACCAGAAGAAGGGAAAAATATTGCGCCAGCAGCCGAAGAAACTCAGCCGTACCGCCTGGATGATGCCGATATCGTGGTGGTAGATCAGCGCAGGAGCAAAGGTGACCCCCATCAGCACGGGAATGATGAGCAGCATACCCACCAGCAACACCAGCAGCAGTTGTTGCAACTGGCTGGCAGAGACCACCATGCTCTCGGGATCCTGCGTCAGCAGCGGGAGCAGCCCCCACATGGAGAGCAGACCGAGACAGACGAGGCCCACCAGGCTGAACAGCAGCAACACCAGCAGACCACCGAGCATCAGCGGGGTCAGCTTGTGGCGAAAACCGGCGAAGAGATCGGCAAACTGCAGCGGCTCCCCCCGAT
>NZ_CAWNZT010000336.1:0-2094 GCF_963878965.1 Aeromonas sp. HMWF015
GACGGTGAGCAGCTGAAACAGCTCGTTCTGATAGGGCTGGCCTGACTCGGCCACGCTGGCCAGATAGCGCTCCACATAGGGGCGGTATTTGGGCATCAGTTCGCTGCGCTTCATGTTCACCCGATCCCCGATGCGGGCCAGCTTGCGCAGGCGGACGATGTCCTGTTCCAGGGCAATCATCTGCAGGTGCAGGCTGTCTGCCACCGCGCCGGTGACCATGCCCGTGCAGGCGGCCTGCGTGGCCCCCTGCATGGCTTGCACCCGTTGCTTGTGGCGTTGACCCGGTGAGCTCATGGCTTACTCGCTCGGCGCAGTGGGGGCGGCACCGATCTCGATGTCGGCCTCCTCGAACCCGCCATAGGCCAGGTATTCGCCGATGGCGTAGCCTTCCATCCGCCAGTACTGGTTATCGAAGCACTTCTTGTCCTGGTTATCGTCGGCCTTGCGCTTGCGGGTGCCGCGCTGGGTGTAGATGTGCAGGTTGTCCAGGGTGGTGACCACCATCCGCTTGCCCGGGAAGAACGGCGGGATGTAGGCCTTGCGCCCGGCAATCGACTCGGCCAGCTTCTGGGCGGCGATCTGCTCGGTCGGCTTGGTGGCTTCGCTGTAGAGCTTGGCCTGAGCCGAGGCCACCAGGTCGGTACCGACCAGCACCACCAGGCGCGGGTCCTGGCGGAACAGCGGATCGATAGTGGTGTTGATAAGGTCGGAGGCCATCTCGTCCAGGGTCTTGTAATCACCCTTGCCGTCCGGGTCGAAGTGGATCTTCTTGCCGGCCTCGGCCTTGATGATCTGGCTGCCTTCGTTCCACTCGCGGGCCAGCTGGTGCCAGCCTTTGTTGACGTCTTCGCCGAGCGGTTTCTTCTCCGGATCGGTGGTGTCAGCGGCATTCACGCCGTTCCAGCCGACGCGCAGCATGTCCAGAGCAAACGCCTTGTTGATGAAATCGCCCACCAGGCGCAGGAACTCGCCCTCGCTGCCGGCGTTGGCCCAGACGCACAGTGTCGCCCAGTCGAGGGAGGCACAGGAATCGGTCTCGGTCAGCTCGTAGGTGTTGCCGGCGACGCCGATCTTGCCGTTAAAGCGGCCATCCTTCTTGCGGCCGGTAAACAGCTTGCCGATGCCAACTTGCACCACCTGGCCCTTGATCTGGTCTACGTCGAGGCAGGTGATGAGGCCCAGGAACTCGACGGAGGCGAGCAGCGCGGCACGCAGGCCCGTTTCCACCGGACCGGTGACGCTGAACTGCTTGGCCAGCGCGTTGACGGGGATGCCATAGGCCTTGGCTAGGGCATTGCTGTATTGCTCCAGGCGCTGCATGGCCTGGACGGTAAGGGTCTGGCTCACGGTCGCTCCTTAATAGACTGCAGGGGTATCGTCACCGCCGAGGGCGTCCGGGCGCTGGCCGGGCTTCTCGACAGAGAACTGGTCGATCTTGCTGTTCAGCTCGCCGAACTTGTCGGTCAGGCTGGCCAGGGTTTGTTCCAGCTTGCTGAACTGCTCGGTGGTGATGCCGGGTTGCTCCTCCACCTTTGCGGGCTCGGTGACCGGTTGGGTGGTGTCGTCGGTGGCCGGTTTGGCTTCCAGCTTGGCGCTGAAGGCATCGATCTTGGTGCCAAGGCCGTTAAGGGCCCCCAGCATCTGATCGAACTGTTCTGGTTTCATTTCCTCATCCTCGGGTTGGCTGGGGTTGGGTTGGGGGTCAGGCTCGCCATGGCTGGCCAGGAAGCTGAAAAACTTGGCGATCAGACCATCGGCCTTCTCGTGCTTGGGTAGCTTGAACATGGAGAGGTCCAGCGGTTCGCTAGTGCCAACGGCCTGTCCTTTGTTGCTGTTGCTGAACTTGAGATGGGTGGTGCCGGTGCTGGCTGGCTCATCGGTGACACCGAGGCCCAGCAGGTAGGTACGCCCCAGATCTGCGAAGTTCTCGAAGGGTTCGATGGAGCAGAACTGATATTGGCCGTTCTGGTTGTAGTAGATGAGATCGCGATTCGGGCAGAGGATGGCGAACAGCTTGAGCTTGCCATCCACCTCTTCAGTCTTGAGTGCCTGCACCGTGCCATAGCTGGACCAGCGATCGTGCTCCGGCCAGAT
>NZ_CAWNZT010000337.1:0-2312 GCF_963878965.1 Aeromonas sp. HMWF015
CCCCAGCACCAGTCGCACGAAAATGCTTATCAGCAGCCCGTTTACCTTCTCGGGCAACCATAGCATCGTACTTATCAATCTGGCTCACGATACGGTAGAACTGAGCACGGCTAGGAATTGCTAATGGCTTCAGTTTTTGTGCATTAAGCTCATTTATACGATGACGAAAGGCATCGTAGACCGCTTGTACAGGAAGCCTCTCTCTAGAAAGCCACAAACGCTCAATGAGTAGATTCAGCTCATCCATCACCTCTTTAGGGAATTTCCGTTGAGTTAATGCTTTTGATTTTTGGGGTGCTAGCGACATCAGATTCTGTCCTGATTCACTCCATTGTCTCCACCACCGATAAATCGATGAGGCTGAGGGTGGGTTAAGATCCCCTATGCTTTTTGAAACTGTATCAATAACTTGCTCTATACCTGTAGTTTTTGGATCCCTCCCTATACGATTAATAGCCTCCTTGATGTACTCGTATTTACGTAATACAGCGTCACGTTGCGATTGAGATAAAGTTTTTAGATCAGGTTCAATCCGGGGCCTAAAACCGTTTTCAGTGTTTGGGATACGTTGACTTGATGAATCAATAATAAGGTCTCCGGTTGCCAATAAAGCTGCTAACTGTGACTTTGTTTTGACGAGAATAGCCCTATCAGTTAGCCGTTCTAGATAACATTCACCTGATACCAAGATCCTATCGACCCGATATTGGGCACTACTCAAAGTCAGGTGCAATCCGGTATGAAAAGAGGCAATTTTCATGGCCGATACCCTCCGAGAAAAACAGTACTGTGGCAGGAGAAAAAGGTGAGCAAAGATCCGTGTGTAGCGCTTGCTGTGAGAGCAGCGCATAGACAAGTGCAGGGGAGTTCAAAACCTCTGCTAACTGCTCGAAAGTTACGGAACCTATAGCCTTGAACCAATGCCCAATTCGCAACCACACCTCATCAGGTACATGGACACGTTGATGAGCCCTGAGTAACTTCAGGTTACGTTGTAAGGTAGGGTGGTGAAGTTCTATATCCGTGATAACGCCAAATTGTTGGCCGTGCATCTCCCAAAATCTTGCAACCTGCTGAAACCGTCTTTTGACAGCATCACCTTGAAGCTTGGCAAAAGGCTTAACCTCCAAGTACATCGATCTGCCGTCATGAAACTTCAGCTCAAAATCAGGGGTATAACGCCGCATTTGACCATCGCTTTCGAAGTAGATAGTGATCGGCTGCTCTCGATAACTCACCACATCGGCTGAAAACTCAAAGAGAGCGCAAGCTTTTTGCTCCAGTTGTGATTCCCAAGCAACGAGTCGGTTGTTCTTCGTTGACGGGTAGAACCCGACAACTCGCCCAGTTGTCGGCCTAACCGGCTCACGAACGCGAACATCTCTCCGTTGTCGCACGGATTTTTGGCATAGCTTCGCCTTCTGCCTTGTGCCAAGCGGCACGACAGTGTTCTTTAAAGACATACGTTCCCCTTACTCTGACGAGTAACGAAGTTAACGAGCTGGATTAATGTCTAGGCAGGCAGATTGACGCCAATGGAGCAAGTGGAGATACTTAGATTTCTCAAGTCGTGAGTACCATTACTTGCGCCCAATAGCGGGACAATCCACCCGGTGCGTCCCGTTATATCTACATTGCAATACCCTCCTGAGAGTTGACCCCCAAGCCAAGAACCTTCCGTATGATCAGTACCTGGTCTTCATTCAGCGTACCTAAGTGATTTCGTAAATCGTGGACCATTTCAAACTCATCTTGAGACATACCTTCGGGCAAACGGAACGTCATCTCTGATAGCTCAACAGAGCGCCACAGCCCTTCTTGCTCGTCTCGAGATAAGTTCAAGTTCTTGATTAGCCGATTGAGCACTTCTGCCGATGGTGGCCCCTTACGCCCTCGCTCAAGAGTGCTTACATAGCAAGGATTGATGCCCATCAGGTCCGCGAGCTGCTTTTGCTGAATGCGACGACTACGCCGAAGATTTTCAAGATAGATACCAAAAGGAGTCATAAACACACGGTCCAGAGTTGTGCATTTATTGTCCAGAATATAGGAAAAACCTACGACACTTAAGCAAAAAATTAAAAAATATCATTTAATATCAATGTGATACATTTTGATTTGCAAAGTTATACGTTTTGACAGATAACGGCGGAAAGGTCACTGTTGATTCATAGAGCCCAAGCATTTTCTTACAAGGATAGAAAATGGCACTCTTTAGCCCCCTATAGAGCTATAAGACCAATTAAAGGAAGTTGGCCACATCATCTATTCTATTTCCTCTTATGGCATAGAATTAAAAACCATCTTAACAC
>NZ_CAWNZT010000338.1:0-7039 GCF_963878965.1 Aeromonas sp. HMWF015
CCCTTTAGCTTGTCGCGCTTGGCCAGATTGTCATAGAGGAACAGACCGGCGCGGATCATCCAGGCCGGACGCAGGTGCGGGCGGTGCGGCAGGCGAAAACGCATGGGACGGGCGATGTGAGGCGCCATACCGAGCAGCACCTCCCGCTCCGCCAATGCCTCTTTCACCAGCCGGAATTCGTAATGCTCGAGATAGCGCAAACCGCCGTGGATCAGCTTGCTGGAGTTGGACGAGGTGGCAGAGGCGAGATCTTGCGCCTCAAACAGGGCAACCTTCAGACCCCGTCCTGCCGCATCAGCTGCGATGCCGACCCCGTTGATGCCGCCACCGACGACGACCAGATCATAATGTTCGCTCATGTTCACCTACTTTCATTTTTATGATTGCCATAACAGCAATGTTTGATTTCGCTCATTTTAGAACATGAAAATACAACAAACGAACATTTTATGATGAAAGTGTGATCGCCACAGCCCGCCAGAGGTGGCAAAGGGGACAGGTCAGCGGAGCAAATGGCGTCGGGCCAACATCGGCGGGTTAATAGCCAAAAAAACCAGATTGAATAGTGGTTTTGGCAATACCCATAAAGGGGTGATATGAGTGCAGAAATGGGAGACAAAAAAAGAAAGGAGGCCGCCCTGACGGGCGACCGGCACAGCCTTGGCGTGTTTCGCCGTCAGCAGATGTGGCAGGCGATCTGGTGTTGCGCCATCAATCGCGCCAGCTTTTCCGGTGGCTCCTGATCGGTAAAGAGGGCGTGGATCTGGCTGAGATTGCCCAGATTGACCATGGCATTGCGACCGAACTTGGTGTGGTCGGCGGCCAGGAACACCTGACGGGAGTGAGCGATGATGGCCTGGGCGATCTTCACCTCGTGATAGTCGAAATCGAGCAGGGAGCCGTCGTTGTCGATCCCCGAAATCCCGATGACACCATAGTCCATGCGAAACTGACCAATAAAGTCGCGGGTCGCCTCCCCCACGATGCCGCCATCGCGGTTGCGGATCTCGCCACCGGCAATGATGACGGTGAAGTCATCCTTAGCCGTCAGAATGCTGGCCACGTTGAGGTTGTTGGTGACGATGCGCAGCTCGCGGTGATCGAGCAGGGCGCGGGCGATCGCCTCGGTGGTGGTGCCTATGTCGATAAAGAGCGATGAGCCGTCGGGAATATTGGCCGCGACCTCGCGGGCGATGCGCTCTTTCTCCTTGAGTTGCATCACTTTACGGGCGCTATAGGCGGTATTGACGGTACTCGAATGCAGGGAGGCACCGCCATGATGGCGCCGGATCTTGTTCTGTTCGGCGAGATCGTTCAGATCCCGGCGAATGGTCTGGGGGCTGACGTCAAAGTGGGTCACCAGATCGTCGGTCGAGACAAATCCCTGCCGCGTCAGGACGTCCAGGATCTCCAGATGTCGTTGGGTTTGCTTCACGCTTGCACTCCGATGATGAGACAAAAAAAGGCCCCGGCAGATGCGGGGCCTTTTGGCAGTTTACCTGATCCCCTTTGGGATCAATAAGCTGAGGATCACGTTTTATGCCTTATGGGCAGCCGCTTTCTTGGCCGCAACGGCAATGTTCTCATGCTTGAGGGTCATCGCCAGCAGGATGATGGAGAGCACGCAGGAGACGGTCAGCACCATGAAGCCGCCATCCCAACCGAAGTGGTCAACGGTATAACCCAGCATGGCGTTGGCTGCCACGGCGCCGCCCAGATAACCGAACAGACCGGTGAAACCTGCCGCAGTACCGGCTGCTTTCTTCGGTGCCAGCTCAAGAGCATAGAGGCCGATCAGCATGACAGGACCGTAGATCAGGAAGCCGATAGCCACCAGTGCCATCATGTCGATGGTCGGGTTGCCAGCCGGGTTGAACCAGTAAACCAGCACAGCCAGAGTCACCAGCACCATGAACAGGATACCGGCCGGGGCACGGCGGCCCTGGAACATCTTGTCAGAGATCCAGCCACACAGCAGGGTGCCCGGAATACCGGCCCACTCGTAGAGGAAGTAAGCCCAGGAGGAGTTGTCGACGGTGAAGTGCTTGGCCTCTTTCAGGTAGGTTGGCGCCCAGTCCAGCACACCGTAACGAATCAGGTAAACGAAGGCGTTGGCAATCGCGATGTACCACAGCAGTTTGTTGTGCAGCACGTACTTGACGAAGATCTCCTTGGCGGAGAACTCCTGCTCGTGGCTCTCGTTGTAATCCTTCGGATAGTCGTTCTTGTACTCCTCGATGGGAGGCAGACCGACCGATTGCGGGGTATCACGCATCACGAAGAAGGCAATCACCGCGATGGCGGCCGCCGCTGCCGCAGGCACATAGAAGGCGCTGCGCCAGTCGTTGAACCAGCCCATCCCGAGGATAAACAGCGGGCCAATCATGCCGCCACCCACGTTGTGCGCCACGTTCCAGACCGCAACCACTTCGCCGCGCTCTTTCTGTGACCACCAGTGCACCATGGTGCGACCGCAGGGCGGCCAGCCCATGCCCTGTGCCCAACCGTTCAGGAACAACAGCACAAACATGATGGCAATGCTGGAGGTGGCCCAGTGCATGGTACCCATCATGAACATGATGGCAGCCGAGAGCAGCAGACCGGCGGAGAGGAAGTAACGGGCGTTGGAACGGTCAGAGACGTTCCCCATCAGGAACTTGGACAAACCGTAAGCGATGGAGACCCCGGAGAGCGCGAAACCGAGATCACCACGGGAGAAGCCCTGCTCGATCAGATAGGGCATCGCCAGACTGAAGTTTTTCCGTACCAAGTAGTAGCCGGCGTAACCGAAGAAGATCCCGAAAAACACCTGCCAACGCATGCGTTTGTAGAAGGGGTCGACCTTGTCAGCCGGGAGCCTGTCGATGTGCGCCGCAGGCCTGAAGAGACTAAGCATGTTCTGCTTCCTTATTGTTGTTATGGGCGGTTGAGGATGCCCTGACCATTCCAACGAATCATGTGAGTCCGCTGATTCGTAAGCGAGCCTATTGTGCTCATATGCGCTCATTTAATCTGTGATGCATGCTCAAATATTGCAGTTTTATTACAAATAAAAGCTCCAAATGAGAAATCACTCAGCAAGCACCAGCCCTTGTGTGGCAAGGGTTGCAAGCTATCCCCTAAGTGGTAACTAGCGATTATCAAGATGCTTTACGTCACATTTTCTTAGCAATGAGTGGGATCTTGTCCACATTTCCTATGGAGGGGGGATGGTGAAATTATTGGGAAGGGTTATTTTCTGTCACGACCGATAACGAGCGCAAACGAGCATAACGTTTGCGCAAGACGCAAAAACAACAAGGAAACGTTTTCGGCGGCAACGGATAGACACAAAAAGATAAAACGGAACATCAAACCTCTACGGGTGGATATAAGGAACAAAAGTATGAGCATACAAAGACCCAATACCCTGCTTGGCGAGTGCATCGCCGAGTTTATCGGAACCGGCCTGCTGATATTTTTCGGCGTCGGATGTGTGGCGGCACTGGTGCTGGCAGGCGCCAACTTCGGGCAGTGGGAAATCTCCATTACCTGGGGTCTGGGTGTGGCCATCGCCATCTATGTGACCGGCGGCATTTCAGGTGCTCACCTGAACCCGGCTGTAACCCTGGCGCTGATGACCTTCTGCGGGTTCGACAAGCGCAAGGTGGTGCCCTACATCATCGCCCAGATAGCCGGTGCCTTCTGCTTCGCGGCCCTTGTCTACTTCCTTTATGGTAACCTTTTCACCCAGTGGGAAGTGACCCATAACGTGGTGCGCGGCAGCGTCGAGAGCCTCGGCACCGCCGGGATCTTCTCCACCTACCCCAATGCCCTGCTGACCAATATGCAAGCTTTTGCCGTCGAGCTGGTGATCACCGCCGTCCTGATGCTGGGCATCATGGCGCTGGGTGACAACAACAACGGCGCCCCCAAAGGTTTCGCTGCCGCTCTGCTGATCGGTATCCTGATCGCGGTGATCGGCGCCTCCCTTGGCCCGTTAACCGGTTTTGCCATGAACCCGGCTCGTGACTTTGGTCCGAAACTGTTCGCGTTCTTTGCTGGCTGGGGTGATGTTGCCCTGACCGGTGGTCGTGACAACCCCTACTTCTGGGTTCCGATCCTTGGCCCCATCGTTGGCGCCCAGATTGGTACCGCTCTGTATGTCAAAGTGCTGGCTCCCTGCGTCCCGGGCAACCGTGTCGTCACCACCGAGCAAGCGACCCAAACCGCCAAAGAAGAGGCTGCCGCATAAGAGCGGCCCCCTCCAACGTATAAAAACGTGGAAAATAGAAACGTGGAGAACATCATGTCTGCTGAAAAGAAATATGTCGTCGCTCTGGACCAGGGAACCACCTCTTCCCGCGCCATCGTGTTTGATCAGGATGCCAACATTGTCGGTACCTCCCAGCGCGAATTCACCCAGCACTACCCGAAAGCGGGCTGGGTAGAGCACGACCCGATGGAGATCTGGGCGACCCAATCCTCCGTCTTTACCGAAGTGCTGGCCAAGACCGGCCTGCGCAGCGAAGAGATCGCCGCCATCGGTATCACCAACCAGCGTGAAACCACCGTCGTCTGGGAAAAGGCCACCGGCAAGCCCATCTACAACGCCATCGTCTGGCAGTGCCGCCGCACCGCCGCCATCTGCGAGGAGCTGAAAGCACGCGGTCTGGAAGAGTACGTTCGCGAAAACACCGGTCTGGTGCTGGATGCCTACTTCTCCGGTACCAAGGTGAAGTGGATCCTCGACAACGTGGAAGGTGCCCGCGAGAAAGCGATGAACGGCGAACTGCTGTTCGGCACCATCGATACCTGGCTGGTCTGGAAAATGACCAATGGCGAAGTGCACGTCACTGACCCGACCAACGCCTCCCGTACCATGCTCTACAACATCCGCGAGCTGAAGTGGGACGAGAAGATGCTGGACGAGCTGGGCATCCCCATGTCCATGCTGCCGGAAGTGAAACCCTCTTCCGAAGTGTACGGCTACACCACCCGTGGCGGTGGCTCCCGCATCCCCATCGCCGGTATTGCCGGTGACCAGCAGTCTGCCCTGTTCGGCCAGCTCTGCTTTGAAAAAGGGATGGCCAAGAACACCTACGGCACCGGCTGCTTCATGCTGATGAACACCGGCACCGAGCCGGTTCGCTCCAGCAACGGCCTGCTGACTACCGTTGCCATCGGCCCGAAAGGGGAAGTGAACTACGCGCTGGAAGGTGCAGTGTTCATGGGCGGCGCCACCATCCAGTGGCTGCGTGACGAGCTGAAGATCATCCACGATGCCCGCGATACCGACTACTTCGCCTCCAAGGTGGGCGATACCAACGGTGTCTATCTGGTGCCGGCCTTCGTCGGTCTGGGAGCCCCCTACTGGGATCCGTATGCTCGCGGCACCATGGTCGGCCTGACCCGTGGCGCCAACCGCAACCACATCATCCGCGCCGCGCTGGAATCCATCGCCTATCAGAGCCGCGATGTGCTGGATGCGATGCAGCAGGACTCCGGCATCAAGCTGGCAGCGCTGAAAGTAGACGGCGGCGCCGTAGCCAACGACTTCCTGATGCAGTTCCAGGCTGACATGATGCACACCCCGGTGGTACGTCCGACCCGCATCGAGACTACCGCCATGGGCGCCGCCTTCCTGGCAGGTCTGGCAGTCGGCTTCTGGAAGAGCTCGGACGAGCTGGAAGACAAGTTCAGCGTGGACCGCGAGTTCATCCCGCAGATGGACAGAGACGATCGCGCCAAACGTTACAGCGGCTGGCAAAAAGCGGTTGAGCGTTCACGCCGTTGGGCTGAAGAGGATTGATCGGGCATCCGACATTCTGTTGAGAGAAACCCCAGAGAGGCCGACCGCTATGTCGGCCTCGCTTTTTATGCTTTCCCTTGCCGGTTTCTGCCCCCTTCCCGCTCATTGCTCCCTCCTGTTTTTCTGCCGCCCTCTGTTGTCATCATCCACCACAACGCAATTGAGTTCTCTATCTATAATCATCATCTGGGTCGCATATGCGACCTTATTTATGAGGAGAGCGATATGGAGAGGGCGATACACCGTTTTACACTGCACTCACTCTGGTCAGGGCTCGGGATCCGCACCCGGATCCTCGCTGGCGTGGCGATACTGATGGCCATCGCCATCAGCTGCATCACCTTGATCCTCGAGCAGATATCCCACAGTCAGGCCCAGCAGCGGGTCGAACGCTACGAGCTGCCAAGCAGCGTGGATCGCATTGCCAACCAGCTGACCGCCCAGCTTATCCAGCACCTGACCGAAGCACAGGCGCTGGCAAGCAACCGTTTTGTCATCGACTGGCTGACCGCTGGCATGCCAGAGCAAGAGTGGCCCGCCATGGAGCGCTACTTTCAGGATCTGCAACGGAGGATCGGCGGCAACGTCTTTATCGCCCCCCGCCAGAGCAACACCCTGATCAACTTCAGCGGCGGCCCCACCGCCCAGAAATCGCTGAGCGGATCAGACCCGAAAGATGGGTGGTTTTTCGGCTTTCTCAAACGCAGCAAACCCTATGAGCTGAACCTCGACATCTCCGATTTTGACAAGCGCGCCTCCCTCTATATCAACACCGCCGTCACCCACGAGGGCAAGACCCTGGCGGTGGCAGGCACCTCCATTGACATGAGTGCCCTGAGCAAGCTCATCAGCGGCTATCGGATCGGCAAGAGTGGTCAGGTCTATCTGGCCGACATGGAGGGCAATATCGAGATCCACCCCGAGCAGGAGGTGGAGGGGGCCGCCCACCACCAGCAATCCTTCCTCGATACCGTCAAGCGGCTTATTCCCAATGCCCGGGAACAGGTGGCCGTAGAGGCGCTAACACTGGAGGGGCAAACCTACCTCATCGCGGTACGTTACATCCCCACCCTCAACCGGCTGCTGATTGGCGAGATCAACAGCGCCGAGCTGGAAGAGGGACTGCAGGCATCCCGCCAGCTCATCATCATGGTGTCGCTCGCCATCGGCGGGATCGCCATGCTGGCCTCCGCCTGGCTGGCTCACTCCATCAGTCGCCCCATTCGTCAGGCTGCCGATGGTATGCAC
>NZ_CAWNZT010000338.1:7049-20321 GCF_963878965.1 Aeromonas sp. HMWF015
ATCGGGATCTGGCGACCCGCCTCGACTTCTCTGACGAGTCGGAGCTGGGCATGATGGCCCAGAGTTTCAATCAGCTGATCCAGAGCCTGAACCAGAGCTTCTCCCGCTTCCAGCAGTCAGGCAGCGCCCTTTCCGCGCAGTCGTCCCAATCCATGCAACAGGCCCAGGCACTGGCAGGAGAAGCGTGCCAGCAGGCCCAGAGCATTCAGGAGCTGACCACTGTGGTCACCACCATCGGTGACAACGCCGAGCAGATCGCCAGCCGCTCTGAAGGGGTCAACGACGTAACCCAACGCATCGCCAACCATATGCTCAGCATCGAGCAGGATGTGACCCAGAGCGCCGCGCAACTCGACACCTTGCGCAGCAGCATCGGCAGCTCCTCAGCCCTGCTCGATGAAGTGGTGAAAGACAGCAACAACATCACCCAGATCATGAACCTCATCCGCGATGTCTCGAATCAAACCAACCTGCTCGCCCTCAATGCGGCCATCGAAGCGGCCCGGGCGGGGGATATGGGACGGGGCTTTGCGGTGGTGGCCGACGAGGTACGCCAACTGGCTGTGCGTACCCAGACTGCCACCAAGGATGTGCAGGATCTTATCTTGCGCCTGCAGGAGGGAACCCGGCAGGCCAGCAGCTCGATGGCAGACTCCCGCAACCTGAGCGAAGAGGGATACAACCGGATGAATCAGGCCAGAGAGGTGCTGGTTGATGCCACCAGCCAGATCAACCAGACCGCCCTCGAGATCAACGAGATCAGCGCGCTGGCGCAGGCGCAGAATCAACAGATGGGGCAAGCCAGAACGGCGCTTGACGAGCTGGCCATGGTGGCCGAACACCAGCGGGAACACGCGCAGGAGAGCAATGCCGCCAGCCGCGAACTGTTCGAACTGGCCAAAGCCATCGACGAGCAGATCCGCCAATACCGGATTGGCTAGGTCCGGCGCTTCCCTCTCTCCCTCTCAATAACCAAGACGCCACCGCAGGGTGGCGTTTTCATTTTGCAAATCATTTTGCCTGCCCTCTCGAAACGGGAATGACGACGAAACTCGCAAACAATTGATAATTAACATGAAAAAATGTGGAACGGCCATTGCTTAGTGATATCAGACTCAACAGAAGGATATCGCCATGAAACCGACCACCAATCAAGCGCCCGTAGCCCACGTCGCCACTCAAAAAGAGACACTGACCCCCCGCGAAGGCACCTTCCTGATGATGGTGGCCCAACTGGTGGTGCTCACCTGCATCGTACTGGCCGCCACTGTCGGCGGCCTCTCATGGCAGTGGACCCTGCTGCTGGCCATTCCGCCGGTGATCGGCGGCGCCCTGCTCAGCCGGGTATGGGGCAAACTGCCCCGCTAACTGCGCTTCACCTCACATACCTTCCCGAACCGGCGGCCGACCCTCAAGTCGGCCGTCTGTTTATCTGCACCAGGCTAATGCTGATTGGCCGCAACGAAGGCGCGGCTTGTTCTTCGCCAAGCAAACCGCAGCGACGAACCGTTCAAACAAACCGTACAAACCAACCTGCACTACAGGGTATGGCTGCCAAGCTGCTCTTTAAGAAAGTCGAGCCAGACCCGCAGTCGGATATCCCGCTGGGCATCGGAGTAGAAGACGGCATTGATGGGGCGCGAGGCACCGCTGTTGCTGCGCGCCAGCACCTCCACCAACGCGCCGCTCTCCCGATCCGGCCCGGTCATGAAATCCGACAGACAGACGATCCCCTGCCCCGCCAGCGCCAGCTGACGCAAAGTTTCGCCGCTGCTGGCACGCAGACTCGGGGTGATGGCAAAGCGATCCCCCTGCTCGGCACTGAGCAGCGGCCAGTGGTTGAGGTGATCGGGATGCAAAAAACCGAGCAGCTCGTGACCGCTCAACAGATCCACCGGTTGGCGTGGGGTGCCGCGCTCGCTCAAATAAGTGGGGGAGGCCAGCAGCCGCAACCGCGAACGGCCCAGCGGCAGCGCACGCAGGGAGGAGTCGGTCAGCTCGCCGATGCGGATGGCCATGTCCACCCGCCGCTCCATCAGATTGATAAAGCCCTCCGAGCTGTGCAGCTGCAGCTCGATGGCGGGGTAGCGGCGGCGAAACTCGCCGATGATCGGCACCAGCCGGTGCAGAATAAAGGGGGTAGCGGCATCGACTCTCAACACCCCTTCGGGTTGTTCCCGGCACATCAGCAGATGCCCCTCCGCCTCGCTCATCTCGGTCAGGATCTTCACCGCCCGCTGATAGAACCAGCGCCCCTCCTCGGTCAGGCTGACCCGGCGGGTGGTGCGATTGAGCAGCACGGTGGAGAGCTTCTCCTCCAGCCGCTTGATGCCGCGACTCACCACCGAGTTGTCCATGCCGAGGTTCTCCGCCGCCTGGCGAAAACTGCCCGCCTCCACCACCGCCACAAACAGGGTCAGTTCATCAGAATGGGTCTTCATTGCTGTTATCCGGACAAGAGTAATGGGCCTTTATAGGCGCAGCCGCTGTGGATTGGCAAGCGTGCGGTGAGGCCAGTTCTTTTTTTCTACAGAGAAAGAACGTGACCGCGAGCCCACATCATACCCGCGATTTGTCAGTACAATGCAGCCAGAAAAGCACCGTATGGCACCTTTTATTTCACAAGGATCAATACCATGACATTTGAAGAGCGGCTGGCCGCCGCCCATCAGGAGCTGGCTAACAAAGGGGTATGGCATGCCAACTACAATCCCCCGCTGTGCAGGCTGCTGCGCAGGTTCGGTTATCCCGTCAAACCGCCTCACTATGAGGGCTGGCTAACCAACGTTCTGGTATTCGGTATCAGCGTTGGTCTTGTCTGGGGCATGGCGATGTGGTTTTTCAGTTGGCACCCCATGGGGATAGATCCGCTGTTTGCCCTGCGCCAAACAGCCCTGTTTGCGGGATTCTGCGGCCTGACCATGGCATCTTGGCTCTGGCTACGGCGCAAGCAGCTTAAACTGACCCCGTGGGAGCAACTGGAACAAAAACCACACCAACGGTAACAAGAACAAGCTGAGCGAAAATGAATCCCCATACGGGTCTAGACATGACGAATCCATACCTGTACAACCCACCTTTTACCTGAATGGAGTCTTCAATTGCTGGAATCTATCGTCATTTTTACTCTGACTGTTTTCATCCATAGTCTACTGCTCGGCTACCGTATAATTCGCCACCACAACTGCAGTTGGCGAACCTTCCAACGCAGCAAGGATCCAGTTCCGCTTTTTTTTATTCCCTTCAGCACATCCGCAGCCTTGTTGCTCAAGCCGCATATCGTGGCAGTGCTCTCTTGAGAAGCAGACCAGAAAAAACGTAAGAGGTGTCAGTAGGCTGGCGCAGCTATCTCTGCCATCATGCCAAATACATCAGCAGGGAGCATAACTTTATGAAAGCTCATGAAAAACTGAACTATGTGGAGTTTGCGGCCAAGGATCTCATCGCAACCAAGGCATTCTTTCAGGCTGTATTTGGCTGGCAGTTTGTTGATTACGGCCCCGACTACAGCGCCTTTGCCGATGAGGGGCTGGATGGCGGATTCTATCGGGCGGATCAGTGCAGCCAGACAGCTCAGGGCGGCGCCCTGCTGGTGTTCTACAGCGCCGATATTGAAGCGACTCAAGCCAAGGTGAGCCAACACGGTGGCACCATCAGTCGCCCACTATTCGACTTCCCCGGTGGCCGCCGTTTCCACTTCGTTGAGCCCAGCGGCAATGAGTTTGCAGTCTGGTCGGAACCCGCCAACGTTTGATAGTAGGGGGCCACGGCCCCCGATTGCTGTGCCTCTCTCAATTCACTGCTGCGCCATTAACCCTGTTTCCAGCAAGTCACGGCAGGCATACTGATCCTTCGTTTTTGCCAAGGAGGTTCAGATGTCATCACCCGTGATTGTGATTGCCCAGCTTGAAGCCAAACCCGCATTCGCCGCCCAGTTTCGCGCCGCCCTTGAGCCGCTGATTGCGGCCACCTTGCAAGAGGCGGGTTGCCTGCGCTATCAGCTGCATCAGGACTTGGACAATCCAAACAGCTGGATGCTCTACGAGGTGTGGGAGAGTAACGCCGCCCTCACCGCCCATCAGGGCCAACCCCACTTTACCGAGTTTGTCGCCAAGGCCGAGCCCTGGTTTGCCAGCAGCACCATTCGCCGCTATCAGCCACTGGGCGCCTGACTGGCCCTAGAGCCTGTTTCTGTTCAGCCCATCAAGGGCCAACCACCACCCCATTGAGGAACGAGATGATCAATATGCCACCCATGGGTCTGGGCACCTTTCGCCTGAAGGGCGAGCCGCTGCTTGCCACCCTGACCAACGGTCTGGAGCTGGGCTATCGCCATATCGATACCGCCCAGATCTATGACAACGAAGCCGAGGTCGGCGACGTGCTGACCCGCAGCACTGTTGCCCGCCACGAGATCTACCTGACCACCAAGGTGTGGACCAGCGAGTTTGGCCCGGGCAAGCTGATCCCGAGCCTGGAGGTAAGCCTGGAAAAACTGGGCACTGACTATCTGGATCTGGCGCTGATCCACTGGCCCTCCCCCAAGGATGAGGTGCCGATGGCCGTCTATCTGGAGCAGTTGGCCGAGGCCAAGGCCCGGGGCCTGACCCGGGAGATCGGGGTCTCCAACTTCACCGTGGCCCAGCTCAAACAAGCTATCGAGATTTTGGGGCCGGTGGCCATCGCCCACCAGCAGATCGAAGTTCATCCCTTGCTGCAAAACCGCAAGGTGGTCGAGTTCTGCAAGGCCCAGGGTATCGCCGTCACCGCCTATATGCCGCTCGCCTATGGCAAGGTGCTCGCCGAGCCGCTCTTGATGGAAATTGGCAAACGCCACGGGGTATCGGCGGCGCAGGTGTCGCTGGCCTGGCTGCTGGCGCAGGACATGGCAGTGATCCCGAGCTCCACCAAGCGGGAGAATCAGGCCGCCAATCTGGCCGCTCTCGATATCACCTTGAGCAGCGAGGAGATGGCCGCCATCGCCACGCTGGATCGGGGCGAGCGCTGCGCCAATCCCGACTTTGCCCCTGCGTGGGACTGACGCGAAAGGCGTGAGACTAACACAAAAGAAAGGCTGGCTCGCCAGCAAGCCAGATAAAACAGGGAGAGCATCATGCTCTCCCTGTCTCTTTTCTTGCCTCACGCTTTGCTGAACGTCCAGCCGCCATATTGATGCCAGATGCAGCCCCGCAATCAGGGCGCGTTCTGGCAAAGGGCGGGATCGAACACTTGCTTCCAGTCTGATTTCATATCGACCACCACCCAGCCCCGCGCTTTTGCCTGCGCCAGCCCGTCGATCAGCTTGCCGCTGGCAGGAGGATGGCTGTCGTAGGCGTATTCGCGCTTGGCATCGGTGTGGTGCACCAGCAGGCCGAAAGTGTGGTAATCCGGGTTGGTCGAAGTGTATTGCAGCATGGGCACGTCGCCATCGCTGTTGCCAAAGGCGCCGACCGGACGCTGCCCCATAAAGAGGTGAATGGCGGCCGGTTTCGCCTTGCTGTCATCGAAATAGGCGCCGTTCATGGTCTTGCGGATCTCGCTGCCCTCCCCGGTCAGGGCAAACTCGCCGAGGGTAAAAGAGCCAATCACCTGCTGGGGCGGGATGCCATACATCTGCTCGGACATCACCCGCATAAAATCGACGCCGCCGCCGGAGACAATCCAGGTCTGGAAGCCATTATCCCGCAGATACCCCAGCAGCTGCTTCATCGGCAGATACCCGAGCTGATCGTAGTGGCAGCCAAAACGGGGATCCTTGCTGCTGTTGACCCAGCGAGTGACCCGCTCGGCAAACTCGGTGGTAGTCATGCCGCTGTGGGTCAGGGCGACCAGCTTGGCGAGCCCCTTCTCTCCCGATTTGGCCACGGCCTTGAGGTCGTTGTTCAGCACTGCCGCGACGATGGGGTCGGCCTTCCACTCCGGGTGTTCCGGCGCCAGGCGCTTGATCTCGTCCATCGCAAACTGCAGCTGATAGGTCATGGGCGCTTCCGGCCAGAGGGTGCCGTCATTGTCAAACACCACATGGCGCTTCTCTGGCGGAATATAAGTCGCCTGCTGCTGATCGGTGGCATTGGTTACCCAGCGGGTGATCGCCTGCTTGGCCGCCGTGTCATTCCAGGCAGATAGGGGATCGCTCTGGCCGGCCTGTACCGCAAAGGCGCCGCACAGCAGCAAAAGAGAGGAGAGTCGGTTCAATGTCATCATGTTACCTGTCAGCTGGATATTGCCTGTCTATTGCCTGTAGATGAAAGCGCACGGCCATCACAACACCGGCGCGCATGGGTTCAACACACTCGGGTTTCACAGGGAAAATCCTATGGCGGCCAGCTTGTACTGGAGCTTAAGCAAGCTCAGAAAAAGAGCTGCGCTTATCCCGTTCTGCGAGGTAGATCACTGCGTTACGCTCGCGTAGCGGGCAACCCAAACATCATCCCACTCAGCGTTATTGCTGCTGATTTGGCAAAAGTAATTTGCTGTCACCGTCATTTTTGCCAACAAAACCCATCGGCATACTGGCGCCATTCTCCCGTCGGGAGTCCCTAACCAAGGAGTTGTTATGCCACTGGCGTTATTTGCCCTTACCTTAAGTGCCTTTGCGATCGGCACCACCGAATTTGTGATCGTGGGGCTTATCCCTACCATCGCCGAGCAGCTCAATATCTCGCTTCCCTCGGCGGGCCTGTTGGTCAGCCTCTACGCCCTTGGGGTAGCCATCGGCGCCCCTGTGCTCACGGCGCTCACCGGCAAGGTGCCGCGCAAGTGGCTGCTGGTAGGGCTGATGGCGCTCTTTACCGCCGGCAACCTGCTGGCCTGGCAGGCCCCCGGTTACGAGAGCCTGATTGTGGCCCGCATCCTGACCGGATTGGCGCACGGGGTCTTCTTCTCGGTGGGCAGCACCATCGCCACGGGTCTTGTGGCCAAAGAGAAGGCGGCAAGCGCCATCGCCATCATGTTCAGCGGCCTCACCGTGGCGCTGGTAACCGGCGTACCGCTCGGCACCTGGATTGGTCAGGTCTTTGGCTGGCGTGAAACCTTTCTGGTGGTGAGCCTGCTCGGCCTCGTCGCCATGGTGGGTAGCCTGCTACTGATCCCGAATAACCTGCCCAAGGGGGCTGCCTCGACCATCCGCGAACAACTCTCGGTACTGACCAAAAAGCCGCTGCTGCTGGTCTACGCCAAGACCGCCCTCGGTTATGGCGGCGCCTTCACCGCTTTCACCTTCCTCGCCCCCATCCTGCAGCAGGTGAGCGGCTTTAGCGCCGGTGCGGTGAGCCTGATCCTGCTGGTTTACGGGGTATCGGTCGCCGTCGGCAATATCTGGGGTGGCAAGCTGGCCGACAAGATGGGCCCCCTGCCGGCGCTGAAGTTGCTGTTTGCCGGTCTGGCGCTGGTGCTGCTGGCCCTCACCTTCACCGCCCCCCATCCGGTGCTGGCCGTGCTCACCGTGCTGGTGTGGGGCGCCTTTGCCTTCGGCAACGTGCCGGGTCTGCAGGTACTGGTTGTGAAGCAGGCCGAACTGCACACCCCCAAGGCGGTGGATGTGGCATCGGGCCTCAATATTGCCGCCTTCAACGTCGGCATTGCGCTCGGTTCCGTAGTCGGTGGTTTGGTGGTTGAGCACCTCGGCCTGATGCACACACCCTGGATCGGCGCCCTTATCGTGCTGCTGGCCTACGGACTGACCCATGTCAGCGAGCGCCGCGAAGCCCTCCGGCTCGCTGCCTGTCAGGCATAAGCTGCGCCAGCAGGCGTCACGCAAGGGCGTGGCGCCTGCTGCAATCGGCGCGGCAGGCTTCTATGCTGTGACACAGCCTCAGCCCAGCAACTGTTTCAGTAACCAAGCCTGTCACCCTCGCATCATTTGCCACGGAGTCTGTTATGAAGGTGCTTATCGTCTATGCCCATCCCGAACCCAAAAGCTTCAACGGTGCCCTCTTCTGCCACGCCATCAGGGCGCTGGAGCAGGCGGGCCACACAGTGATGACCAGCGATCTCTATGCCATGGGCTTTGATCCCGTCTCGGATCGACGCAACTTCACTGACGCCAGCGATCCCGATTTTCTCAAGCTGCAACTCGAAGAGCTGGCTGCCACCGAGCAGGGCAGCTTTGCCCCGCAGCTGGAGCAGGAGATGCAAAAGCTGGAGGCGGCCGATCTGCTGATCTTCCAGTTTCCGCTCTGGTGGTTTGGCCTGCCCGCCATTCTCAAGGGGTGGGTGGATCGGGTCTTTGCCATGGGGCGGGTCTACGGTCAGGGCCATATCTACGAGAGCGGCAAGTTTCGCGGCAAGCGGGCGTTGCTGAGCCTCACCACCGGCGGCCCTGCCGAGACCTATCTGCCCGATGGCTTCAACGGCGATATCGACGGGGTGCTGCGCCCCATCCAGCGCGGGATCCTTCAATTTGTCGGCTTCGACGTGCTGCGCCCCCATATCTGCTATGCCCCGGTGCGGGTCTCACAAGAAGAGCGGGAAGCCTGGCTCGCCCAGTGGGCCGAGCGCCTTGGCCAGATTGAGCAGGAGTTCCCCATCGCTGTCGGCCGCTACCAGTAACAGCTGACGCAGCTGACACTCCCCCCACACAGCACAAAAACAGCGAGCGGCACCCGGCCGCTCGCTGTTTTTCACGCTCTGTCGTTATGGTTTTTGTTATCCGTTAGCGGGTCTTATGCCGCCTGTTGCACGCCAGCTTTGCCTGTCACCGCCCGCTTGAGCCAGTAGTCGAGGCTGACGTAGCGGCCCCCGCCGTAAACCAGCAGCACCAGCAGCATCACGAAGTAGGTAGCGGCAAACTCCATCCCGTTGTTGAGCATCACGGGATCCCCGAGCTCCGTGATGTAGTTGTAGCGACCGGGGAAATTGGCGGCCAGCCACTCGATAAAGCCATTGAGGCGCACAGTGGCCTCCATGCTGCCAGTGGCGATGGCGTCCCAGCCGTGCTTCCAGTGCACCATGGCGCTCGCCACGCTCATCAGGAAGATGGTGGGAATGGCCATGATGCGGGTAAAGAGGCCAAGGGCAATGCAGATGCAGCCCAGCACCTCGGTGCCCGCCGCCAGAAAGGCGAGCAGGGTCGGGAACGGCAGGTTGAGCCCCCCTTCCGAGACCGGGGCACCAAACCAAGCGACGGTGCCGGCAAAGCCCATCACCTTGGAGTGGGCCCCCACATAGATGACCGGAATGAGATAGAGACGAATGGCCAGCAGGGCCAGAAAATCGAGCCGCTTGCACTGGGCTACCGCCCGCTCGTACCACTGGATCAGAGTGTTGTTCATGGGAATTCTCCTTGGTGTTTGCTAAATGGGGGCAAGGGGGTGCCGGGCTGGCGCTCGCCAACGGGCAGGGTAAGCAGACCCAGCCGGTGAAAATGGCGCGCCCACTCACTCAGATCAAAATCACGGCGAACCTGTTGCACCTGTTGCTGGAACGCGGCTTGGGTGATCCCCGGCTGCCGTTGCAGCAGCTGGATCAGCGCCACATCCCATTCGCGCAACCGCTGGGTCACCACCTGATGATCCGGGCTGCGAAACAGGCCATAGAAGTGGCTGCCCTGCCGGGTCGGCAGCACACCGCTGCGACGAATGGCAAAGGGGAGCTCAAGCAGTTGCAGGGTGGGATTGAGCAAAAGCGGACTCTCCGCCGTCACCTCCCCCCCCGATATAACTTGCGGCACTACCCCTTCATCAATCTCGACACAGAGGCAGGCCCACTCGTACTCCAGCAGCGCCAGCCGCTGCCTGGGCCAGTTGAGGGTGCCCTCGCCGTGGCGATGCTGCACATAGCGGACAAACTCGGTGGCGATATGGTGAAACTCGGGGGCCTCGGCGCCGTGCTGGATAACAAAGCCCTCCACCAGTTGCCACCTGTCCACCGGTGCCCAGTGAGCGTGGGTGAGCGGAAAAGCGCTCTCCAGCACCGACTCCACATTGGCGCGCACGCTGCGGGCATAGTGGCTGGCAATGCCATCCTGCGGCAGCCGCACCCGGCTCGCCAGCCAGGCGGTCTGCTGCTGCATCCGCTGCGGGGCCGTTTTGGGCGCGCGGATCAGAGATAACCGTCTATCCATAGCGCACCTCCCGCACCTGACTGTCGATCGCCTCGCAACAGGCGCCGTGCACACGCGCCAGCTCGGCCTCCAGCTCTGCCAGCGGTGGCAAATGGTGATCCCGCTCCAGCAACAGGGGGCGCAAACCGTGGGTCTGCACCGTATAACGGGCCAGCGCCACCACCTCCTCGCACACCGGTTTGCCATGGGTATCCAATAAAGTGCCGTCTGCCTCTTCCAGATGACCGGCGATATGGAAGTAACGGATCGCACTGCCCGGCAGCCCGGCGATCATCCGCTTGGGGCAGTAATCGTGGTTGCGGCTGTTCACAAAAACGTTGTTGATATCGAGCAACAGCTCGCAACCGCTGCGCGCCACCAGCTCGGCGAGAAAATCCTCCTCCGGCATCTCGTGGTCATAGCCGTGGTAGTAGGAGATATTTTCCAGCACCAGCGGGCGGGCCAGCGCATCCTGCACCTGCGCGATCCGCTCGGCCAGATAGGGGATATTCTCCCACTGCCGTGGCACCGGTAAGAGCTCGTAGAGATAACCCTGCTGGTCGCGGGAAAAGCTCAGGTGCTCGCTATAGATCTCTATGCCGAACTCGTCCAGAAAGGTGCGGATCTGGCTGAGCAGGGTGCGATTGAGGGGCTGGCAATCGCCGAGGGAGAGGCTGAGGCCGTGGGCCACCAGCGGGTAACGCTCGGCAAGCTGATGCAGCTGCGCCCGCTTGGCGCCGCCGATGGCCATCCAGTTCTCCGGCGCCAGCTCGAGAAAGTCGATGCCGGGGCGGACGGGGCCGGAGCAGAGCGCATCCAGATGCTCCTGGCGCAGCCCGATCCCCCGACTGCGGGAGCTTATTGGCCGCATACCCCCTCCGTCATCTTGCTGCCCTTGCTGGATCTGTCGCCATCAATCCCCTCGCCCGCCACGCCACACTTGCCATCGCGGGCGCGCACCAGCCGCCCCTGAGGATCACTGTCTAGGGCTTGCTTCTCGAAGCGCTTCTCGGTGCCGCACTTGCCCGCCGCACACTTGCCGCCGTGCTGTTCGCTGGGGGCGGCTTTCACCGGCGCATCGCTCGGGGTGGCCGCCAGCGCCAGCCCCGGGGTCAGGGCAATCAGGCTGGTCATGGCGATGGAGAGGGTCAGTTTGCCGGTGGTTTTGTTGCTGCTTGAGTTACTCATGAGCGGACTCCTTGACGGATGAAACGGGGTAGCTGGAGAGATCGCGGGCGGCCACGATCTGGCCGTGGAACTGCTGTTTGACGATGGCCATCGCCTCTTTCTTGTGATTGAGGCCAACCCCCATCCAGTGGTTGAGCACCAGCAGCTTGGGGTTCACCTCGGCGGCAATTTTGGCCACTACAGATGGCTTGGCATGGAGCGAGGCGGAGACCGGGTCGGCCCCTTCGTGGATGGCGAGCGGCATCACCAGAATGTCGGCCCCCTTGGCAAACGGCACAAAGGCCGGGTTGCTGCCGTTCTGATCCGCCGAGATAACGATGGTTCCCTCGGCGCTCTCGATGCGATAGGCCAGACAGGGTACGTCACCGTGAGGGATGCCGAGCGCCGTGATGGTCAGCCCATCCTGCTGATAGACGGTGTGAGGCTGCGGGCTCTGGTAGGGCACATCGTGCAAGGTGATGGGGAAGAGGCCATCGGTGCCATCCTTGAAACCGCTCAGGTAGGCATAGGCCCCCTTCTCCTTGTTGAAGAGGGCGTCAAAGTAGCCGCTCATGCTGGGGAAGGCCGAACCGGCCTCGGGCCCCGCCAGATCCAGCGGATCGCTGCGCTCGAAGAAGTAGGCCCCCTTGAGCAGGGCGGGCAGGTCGGTCACATGGTCGGTGTGGAAGTGGGTGATGCCGATAAAATCGACCTCTTCGAGCTTGGCCCCCGCCTGGCCGAAGCGCAGGTAGACGCCGCCACCGGCATCGATCAGGATGCGGGATTTCCCCTTCCACCAGATCACCTCGCTGGAGGAGGCACGCAGATCGTCGGAGATGGGGCCACCACTGCCGAGCACCTGCAGGGTGAAGGCTTTATCCAGTGGCGTCAGTTGTACCGGTTCGGCACAGGCCGGGGCGACGGTGAGCGCGCACCCGATGGCCAGCGCCACCGCTTTCAATCTCTGTTTCATCACAATTACCTGTCGGTTGGTTGTCGGTTGAAAGTGTGTCGTTTAAAGAGGGGGGGAGAGGGGCCGATGGCGACGTGTGAACGCCAGACACCGGCCGTGGCGGGGCGCGAGCCCCCGCCGTCAGTTACCGTCCCGTTCGTCCGCCTGCCAGCGCGCTTCCAGCCAGAGCAGGTTGCACAGGCCCAGCAGCAGGGCGAATCCGAGGCCCAAAATCCAGGTGAAGTACCACATAGCAGATCCCTTGAGGTCAGTAGAGTTGATGGCTGTCGCGCTTGATGCGGGCACGGTCGAGCTTGCCGCGCACCACCCGATAGACCCAGCCGGTGTAGCCCAGGTTGATCGGCATCAGCACCAGTACGAGGCCGAACATGATGGCCAGGGTCTTGTAGCTGGAGGTGCTGTCCCACAGGGTCAGGCTGCTGACCGCATCGAGGGATGAAGGCAGCACAAAGGGGAACAGGGCGATGGCTACCGAGCAGAGCATGGCGGCGCAGGCGATGGCGCTGGCCAGCAGCGCAATCCGGCCCCGCTCCAGCCAGGAGGCAATCCCGCTCACCAGCGGCGCCAGCGCCCCGATGATCGGCACCAGCCACAGCAGCGGATAGTCAAAATAGTTGCGCAGCCAACCTCCGGCGTGGGGGATCACCCCCTTCATCAGCGGGCTGATGGCAGCATTCGGGTCAAAGGGTTGTGTGCCCACACCGGTCAGCTGAAACCCTTGCAGATCCACCAGATGCCAACCAGCCAGCAGGTAGCAGAGGCTCACCAGCGGGGCCAGCAGGATGGCGATCCCCCGTGCGCGCAGTGCAGGAGTGCCAGTCACCTTGGCTTGCAGAAAACCGGCGCCGTGCAGCAGCAACAAGCTGATGGCAGTGGCCAGCACCGAGAGCAACCAGCCCCAGTGGAAGTCGAAGGCGCCGTAGTGCAGACGCAACGCCGTGTCGAAGCGAAACGGCAGCCCTTCCATCACCAGACCGATAGCCGCACCGAGGATGAGCGCCGGTATCAAGCCACCGGCCACCAGCGCCCGATCCCACCAGCGGCGCCACAGCGGATCGGCCAGCTTGCTGCGATAGTCAAAACCGACCGG
>NZ_CAWNZT010000339.1:0-27062 GCF_963878965.1 Aeromonas sp. HMWF015
GACGAGGTGCGGGTGCTGTCACGCCGCACCCACGACTCCACCGACGAGATCCAGCAGATGATCGAGACCCTGCAGCAGACCACCCGTCGCGCCGTGGGTGGTATGGAGACCAGCCGTCAGCTGGCGGGTACCAGCGTTGAGGATGCGGAAGCGGCCAACCAGAGCCTTGCCCGGATCAACGAGGCGATCGGCTCCATCAGCGACATGGCGACCCAGATCGCGGCGGCTGCCGAAGAGCAGACCTCGGTGACCGGCGAGATCAGCCGCAATACCGAGAATATCCGCCACGTCTCGCAAGAGCTGGCCGAGCAGGCGGGCAGCGAGGCGGCGCAGGCGGCCGAACTCAAGTCGTTGACCGAGCGGCTTGAGCAGGAGATCGGCCGCTTCCGGCTCTGATCATCCCGCCACTCCAGCAACAGAAAGGGCAGCCCGCGGGCTGCCCTTTGTTATTTCACGACTGGCTTAAGGAGTCTGCTTGACCCAAATCAGCTGGTCGGTGGCAAAGCCCAGCGACTTCGCCTTGGCGACCAGCGCATCCACCTTCGCCTTGGGCGGGTTGGGTGAGCGGGAGAGGATCCAGAGGTAGTCGTGGTTGTAGCTGGTCACCAGCGAGAGCTGGTAATCGGGGTCGAGGTCGATGACGTTGTAGCCGCCGTAGAAGGGGCCGAAGAAACTCACCTTGAGCCGCGCCTCGTCCGGGTTGCCGACGAAGTAGGCCTTGCCCTCGGCTTCGCGCCAGCTGCCATCGCTCTGCTTGCCGCGGTTGAGCACCTTGACGCCGCCATCATCCCGCAGGCTGTAGGTGGCGCTCACCTGCTCCAGCCCCCGTTCGAAGCTGTGGTCGAGGCGGGCGATTTCGTACCAGGTGCCAAGATAACGATCGAGCTGGAAGCCGGTAACGGGGCGAATGCCGTCGGCAATCCCGGTACAGGCCGTCAGCAGTAAAGCGGTGAACAGGCAAAGCAGTGAACGCATAAGTAATCCCTCTCTTGTTATCCCTCTATGATGCGCAGCTGGCCATCCCGGAAGCGGGAGGCCTGATCCGTCGGCGTGCTGCCGAAGAAGCGCTTGTACTCCCGGCTGAACTGGGAGTTGCTCTCGTAACCGACTCTGGCCGCCGCGGTGCCCGCCTTGATGCCGTCGTGCAGCATCATCATCCGCGCCTTGTGCAGGCGAAACGACTTGATGTACTGCAGCGGCGAGGTGGCAGTGACCGCCTTGAAGTGGTGGTGAAAGGCGGAGACGCTCATGTTCACCTCCCGCGCCAGCTCCTCCATGGTGAGGTTGTCAGCATAACGGGACTCTATCATACGCAGCACCCGGGCGATCTGGCCCACATGGTTGTGGCGATTGGCGAGCGCCTGCAGCGCCGGGCCGCCCCCCTCGGTGAGGGCGTGGAACAGCATCTCGCGCACCGTCTGTGGTCCCAGCACCCTGGCGTGCAGCGGGTTGTCCATCAGCTCGATCAATCGCTCGGCGGCGCAAAACATGGTTTCCGACAGGGGGACCGAGTGGACGCCGCTCTTTTGTGGCGCGGGGGCGGGCAGGGCATCGCCCAGCTCCAGCAGCAGCTCTTGCAGGGTGACCAGATCGATCTCGATGGTAAAACCGATAAGCGGCTGCTCGGGGGAGGCGAAGCACTCGCACTCGCAGGGGAGCGGCAGGGTCATCAGCAGATAGTGGTTGGGGTCGTAGCGAAATACCTGATCCGCCAGATAACCCACCTTGTGTCCCTGCAGGATAACGATCATCCGCGGTTGGTAGAGCACCGGGGTGCGGCCATGCTGCTCGGTGGTATAGATGAGGTTGACCTGTTTCACCGGTGATGGGGTGATGCCGGGTGCAGTGACGTGGCGGGTCAATCTGGTTGCGAGGTCGCTGTAACGGTTTTGCATGGGGGCTCTTTGATTCGACAGTTCCGGTTTTCGCTGCTTTGTAGAAATAGGCAAGAATAAAGCAGGATGTTGTCTTGATGGTAGGGTGGTTCTGGAGAAAAATGCAATCACGATTTCGCGGCCAGGCCGCCCTGACTATCAGAAGAAGGCAATGTCGATGAACAACTTTACTCTCCATACCCCGACCAAAATCCTGTTCGGCCAAGGGCAGATCGCCCAGCTGCGCGAGCAGCTCCCGAGCGATGCCCGCGTCATGATCACCTACGGTGGCGGCAGCGTGGTACGCAGCGGCCTGCTGGAACAGATCCGCAACGAGCTGGCTGGCATGACCCTGTTTGAATTTGGCGGCATCGAACCGAACCCGGCCTACGAGACCCTGATGGGCGCCGTGGAGCTGGCCCGTGCCGAGCGGGTCGACTTCCTGCTCGCCGTTGGTGGTGGTTCCGTGCTCGATGGCACCAAGTTTATCGCTGCTGCCGCGCACTACGATCTGGCCAAGGATCCCTGGCACATTCTCGAGACCGTCGGCAGCGAAGTGCGCTCCGCCATCCCGCTCGGTTCCGTGCTGACCCTGCCGGCGACCGGTTCCGAAATGAACATGGGCGCCGTCATCACCCGTCGCAGCAGTGGCGACAAGGTGCACTTCTTCTCGCCGTTCGTGATGCCGCGCTTCGCCGTGCTGGATCCGGTGCTCACCTACACCCTGCCCGAGCGTCAGGTGGCGAACGGGGTAGTGGATGCTTTCGTCCACATCGTGGAGCAGTACCTCACCTATCCGGTCAATGCCAAGGTGCAGGATCGCTTCGCCGAAGGCTTGCTGCTGACCCTGATCGAAGAGGGCCCCAAGGCGCTGGCCGAGCCGCACAACTACGAGGTACGCGCCAACATCATGTGGAGCGCCACCATGGCATTGAATGGCCTGATCGGTGCCGGTGTGCCGCAGGACTGGGCCACCCATATGCTGGGTCACGAGCTGACTGCCCTGCACGGCCTCGACCACGCCCAGACTCTGGCGGTGGTGCTGCCTGCCCTGCTGCAGGCCAAGCGCAAACAGAAACATGCCAAGCTGCTGCAATACGCAGATCGGGTGTGGGGCTTGAACAGCGGCAGCGAAGCGGAGCGCATCGATGATGCCATCGCCGCGACCCGCGACTTCTTCGAGCAGATGGGGGTCAAGACCCGACTGCGCGACTACGGTCTGAAAGATCTGGGTATCGACACCCTGATCGGCAAGCTGGGGGAGCACGGTATGACTGCCATCGGCGAGCACGGCGACATCGATCTGGTGCAGAGCCAGCATATTTATGAAGCGGCCTGGTAAGGGCCGCCAATCGGTGCCAAACGGGCGAAACGATTGAATTGCTGGGGCCCTCTCCCGCCAGCTGGCGGCTGAGCGGCCCCGCTTTTGTTGGGAAAATGTTACTTTTCGGCGTTTCGCTGCGAGAAGTGAGACGAAAGCGGATTTCGTAAGAACAAAAAACGCTAAGATAGAGGGCCGGTAAAACATTTTTTTTGACTGGTTGGATCACTTTTTTCAGCCGTTTTTACTGGTATAAGCCTCTAATTTGGTTTGTTTTTTTTAATCGTAGCCAGGGATGGGCTGAATTCTGTACGAGTGCCGTCGGGACTGCGGTTGTAATAAAACTCCAAAATTTGATACTAATCACCTTCGCGCCTGAAAAGCGGGGGCCTGACCATGACAGGAGGTTGAGGTAAAGCCTACTGATTTTCATAACAAAGAGCCCTGGACCTGCACTTTGGTCATGTCTTGTTTCGTCAGAAGTGAGACACTGGGCAGCGATTGTTTATTAACCATCAGGGAATAGTCATGCAGATTGGAATACCGAGAGAGAGTCTCGTCGGTGAGACCCGGGTCGCAGCGACCCCGGCTACCGTCGAGCAGCTGAAAAAGCTCGGCTTCGAGGTCGCCATCGAGACCGGCGCAGGCCTGTCGGCCAGCTTCGATGATGCCGCCTTCGAGGCTGCCGGTGCCAGCGTGGTGCCGAATGTCTGGCAAGCCGACCTTATCTTCAAGGTCAATGCGCCGACCGATGCCGAGATCGCACAAATTAAAGATGGCGCCACTCTGGTGAGCTTCATCTGGCCTGCCCAGAACCCTGAGCTGGTCAAGAAGCTCTCCGAGCGCAACATCAATGTGATGGCGATGGATATGGTGCCGCGGATCTCCCGTGCCCAGTCCCTCGATGCCCTCTCCTCCATGGCCAACATCGGTGGCTATCGCGCCGTGGTTGAAGCTGCGCACCAGTTCGGTCGCTTCTTCACCGGTCAAATCACCGCAGCCGGTAAAGTGCCGCCTGCCAAGGTTCTGGTGATCGGTGCCGGCGTAGCCGGTCTGGCCGCCATCGGTACGGCCGGTTCCCTCGGTGCCATCGTGCGTGCGTTCGATACCCGTCTGGAAGTGGCCGAGCAGATCGAATCCATGGGTGGGGAATTCCTCAAGCTGGACTTCGGTGGCGAAGACGGTGCATCCAGCGATGGTTACGCCAAAGTCATGTCCGATGAGTTCATCAAGGCCGAGATGGAGCTGTTCGCCCAGCAGGCCAAAGAGGTGGATATCATCATCACCACCGCCCTGATCCCGGGTAAGCCGGCTCCCAAGCTGATCACCAAAGAGATGGTTGACAGCATGAAGCCGGGCTCCGTCATCGTGGACATGGCCGCTCAGGCTGGCGGTAACTGTGAATACACAGTGCCGGGTGAGCTGCATGTCACCGCCAACGGCGTCAAGGTGATTGGTTACACCGATCTGCCGGGTCGTCTGCCTGCCCAATCCTCCCAGCTCTACGGTACCAACCTGGTCAACCTGATGAAGCTGATGTGCAAGGAGAAGGACGGCAACGTTGCCATCGACTTCGAAGACGTGGTTCAGCGCAACATGACGGTGATCCAGGCCGGTGAAGTGACCTTCCCGCCGCCCGCCATCTCCGTCTCTGCTGCCCCTTCGAGCCCGGCAGCCGCCAAACCGGCCGCCAAGAAAGAAGAGGCCAAGCCCTCCAACAAGAAGTTCGTGTTCGGTGCCCTCGGCATCGCCGCCTTCGGCTGGATTGCGTCTGTTGCCCCGGCAGCCTTCCTCTCCCACTTCACCGTATTCATCCTGGCCTGTGTGGTCGGTTATTACGTGGTGTGGAACGTATCGCACGCCCTGCACACGCCGCTGATGTCGGTCACCAATGCCATCTCCGGCATTATCGTGGTCGGTGCCCTGCTGCAGATCGGGCAAGGGTCGACCCTGGTCACCGCGCTGGCGTTCGTCGCCGTGCTGATTGCCAGTATCAACATCTTCGGCGGTTTCACCGTCACTCAGCGCATGCTGAAGATGTTCCGTAAGGATTAAGGGGGTTTAACGTGTCTCAAGGACTGGTAACAGCATCCTATATCGTTGCCGCCGTGCTCTTCATCCTCAGTCTCGCGGGACTGTCGAAGCAAGAAACGGCCAAGCATGGCAACCTGTTCGGTATCGCGGGTATGGCTATCGCCCTGCTCGCGACCGTATTCAACCCGGAGACCAGTGGCGTTCACTGGATCATTCTGGCCATGGTGATTGGCGGTGCCATCGGCGTGCGTCTGGCACTCAAGGTCGAAATGACCGAGATGCCCGAGCTGGTGGCCGTGCTGCACAGCTTCGTGGGTATGGCGGCAGTGCTGGTGGGCTTCAACAGCTTCATCGATCTGCACCCCTCTGCACCTGCTGAGGTCGTCGTCTCCGTCGGTTCCAATCTGGATGCTACCCTGGCAGCCGCCCGTGCGGCGTTCGAGCAGGCCAACAGCGTTGCCCAGGTCGAGCACCTGACCGGTGCCATGCTGAACATCCACCTGGTCGAAATCTTCCTGGGCGTCTTCATCGGTGCCGTAACCTTCACCGGTTCCGTGGTTGCCTTCGGCAAACTGCGTGGTCTGATCTCCTCCAAGCCACTGATGCTGCCGCACCGCCACAAGCTGAACCTGCTGGCCGTGGTCGCTTCTCTGGCGCTGATGGTCTACTTCGTCAACGCGGGCGGCTCTACCTTCGCCCTGCTGGTGATGACCCTGATCGCCTTCGCCTTCGGCTGGCATCTGGTTGCCTCCATCGGTGGCGCAGACATGCCGGTCGTGGTCTCCATGCTGAACTCCTACTCCGGTTGGGCGGCAGCGGCAGCGGGCTTCATGCTCTCCAACGACCTGCTGATCGTCACCGGTGCCCTGGTGGGTTCCTCCGGTGCCATCCTCTCTTACATCATGTGCAAGGCGATGAACCGCTCCTTCATCTCCGTGATCGCCGGTGGCTTCGGCTCCGATGGCGTGGCCTCCACGGCTGATCAGGAGATGGGCGAATACCGCGAAACCAGCGCCGAGGAAGTGGCTGACCTGCTGAAGAACTCCAGCTCCGTCATCATCACCCCGGGCTACGGTATGGCGGTGGCGCAGGCCCAGTATCCGGTGGCTGAAATCACCCAGAAGCTGCGTGACCGCGGCGTCAAGGTGCGTTTCGGTATCCACCCGGTTGCCGGTCGTCTGCCTGGCCACATGAACGTGCTGCTGGCGGAAGCGAAAGTCCCGTATGACATCGTGCTGGAAATGGACGAGATCAACGACGACTTCGCCGATACCGATACCGTGCTGGTGATCGGTGCCAACGACACCGTCAACCCGGCCGCGATGGAAGATCCGGGCAGCCCGATCGCCGGTATGCCGGTGCTGGAAGTGTGGAAAGCGCAGAATGTCATCGGCTTCAAGCGTTCCATGAACACTGGCTACGCCGGTGTCCAGAACCCGCTGTTCTTCAAGGAAAATACCCAGATGCTGTTTGGCGATGCCAAGGCCAGCGTCGAGGCAATCCTGAAAGCACTGTAAGTGCCATTCAGAGAGTGGATATCAAGGAGGCTTCGGCCTCCTTTTTTATTGTTCATCCCTTGTATATCCTCAATCCATACGGACCATGAGGGATCTCCATGATGTGGTGTCAGGGTTGGCGAAGGATCGGGTTGTACGGCTGGCTGCTGGCCTCCCTGTTTGGTACTGGTTCGGCCGTGGCGACGAACGAGCCGCCGACTCTGACGCTGCTGACCGAGCTGTGGCCCCCTTATGTGATGCGTGGTGACAATGGCGAGCTGGCTGGCGCCGATCTCGATCTGGCCTGTACCGTGTTGCGCCAGATGGGTTATCGCACTGAAATCAGGGTGCTGCCCTGGAAGCGGGTTCTGCAGCAGGCCCGTCTCAGGCAGGGGGATGCGGTGCTCGATGTCTTCTTTGAACCTTCCCGCCAGCACTGGCTCCACTACCCCGAAGAGCCGCTCTCTTACAGCGGTGAAGTGCTCTTCTATCCATCGGCTCGTCCGGTGGATTTCAGGCAGCTCTCCGACCTCAAGGGGCTGCGGATAGGTATTCAGGAAGATTATGCCTACAGCCCCGATTTTCTGACCGATCCCGGGGTGATCCGGATGCCGATGACGGGGGAGGGGAATGCCATCAAACAGCTGCATCTGATGATGGCCGGTCGGCTGGACGGGGTGGTGCTCAACGAGCGGGTCGGTCGTTATCTGCTGCATACCCAGGGGTTGCAGGATCAGGTGAGCCACGGCTCGCGCCTGCTGACCGACGACAACCGCAATTTCCTCGCGTTTACCCACAAGCCCGGCTACGACCAGCTGGCTATCCGCTTCTCTTCTGCCCTCAAGGCATTCAAACAGACTCCCGCCTACAAGCAACTGCTGGCCCGCTATCACCTCTGAGTTGCCGCCCTGCTGTGCGCTGCTTCACAATTTGTCGCACTTTGTTAAAAGGTGGGCATAATGGCGAACAAAAAGGGGATGCCGCTCAACATTAGTTGATCTTGTTGATAGTAGAATCAACTGAGGTTTACTCAAAGTTACTCATATATGTCCACAGCAGCCACCACTGACCAGATCAATTCGTTAACGGATGAAGAACGTCATCTGATCGCCAGTTTCGAGCCCGCGGTTGAGGCGCTGGCCGCGCTGTTTGGCGCAGGGTGCGAGGTGGTGTTGCATGCGTTCGATACGCTGGATGCATCGGTTATCAAGATTGCCAACGGCCATGTCACCGGTCGTCGGGAGGGGGCGCCGGTCACCGACTTTGCCCTCAACCGCTTGCAGGGGGAGGCGGGCACTCAGTGGAGCAGCTACTTCAGCCGTACCCGCGACGGGACGCTGATGAAGTCCTCCTCCATCACCATCCGCAACCGGCAGGGCAAGCCCATCGGCATGCTCTGCGTGAACTTCAGTCTGGATACTTCCCTTGGCAGCCTGCTCGATACCTTTGCGTTGCCAACGGCACCAGCGCCACTCAACAACGAGACCTTTGCCAGCTCGGTGGATGATCTGGTGATTCAAGTGATTGAGAAGGTGGATCGGGACGATTCGCTCTCCTGCACGGTGCGCAACAAGGAGATAGTGACCCGGCTCTTCGACATGGGGATCTTCGAGATCAAAGAGGCGGCCCAGCTGGTTGCCCGGATGCTCGGCATCTCCCGTCATACTGTTTATCTGCATATCCGCAACCACAAGGCGGATCTGAACAAGCAATAACTGCCTGCGGGCACCCTGAACATGAGAAACACTGCGATGAAAGCACAATGGACCGACTTTATTACCCTGCTCAAGCGTGAAGTGGTGCCGGCCCTGGGCTGTACCGAGCCGATGTCGGTGGCGCTGGCAGCGGCCAACTGCCGCAAGCTGCTGGAGGAGACCCCGACCCGCATCAGCGTCTGGGTCAGTGGCAATCTGTTCAAGAACGGCATGGGGGTCGGAGTACCGGGCACCGGCATGATCGGTCTGCCGGTGGCCGCTGCGGTCGGCATCACCGGCGGTAATCCCGATGCCGGGCTGGAGGTGCTCAAGACCCTCACACCAGAACAGGTGGAAGCGGCCAAGGCGTTGCTGCCGGTCATCAAGGTGGATGTGAAGGATGTGCCGGACGTGCTCTATGCCGAGGTGCTGGCCGAAGTGGAGGGCCATAGCGCCCGGGTGGTGATCTGTACCGACCACACCCGCATCATCCTGATGGAGAAGGATGGCGAGGTGCTGATGGAGCAGAACAGCGCCCCCGGCGTGCAGATCCAGCCAGCCAAATCCGCCAAACCGGCCATGACCCTGCGGGATATTGTCGATTTTGCCCTGCAGGTGCCGCTGGCGGAGATCGACTTCATCCGCGAGGCGGCCACCATGAATCAGGCGCTGGCAGATGAAGGGTTGCAGGGTTACGGCCTGCAGATTGGCAAGATCCTCACCGAACAGGTGGAGCGCAAGCTGCTCTCCGATGACCTGATGACCCTGGCGATGCGTCTCTCTTCCGCCGCTTCCGATGCACGGATGGATGGCGCCATGCTGCCCGCCATGTCCAACTCTGGTTCCGGCAATCAGGGCATTGCCGCCACCATGCCTGTGGTCGCGGCCGCCCGCTTCCTCAAGGCGAGCGACGAGCAGCTGACCCGGGCGCTGGTGATGAGCCATCTGGTGGCCATCTACATCAAGACCTATCAGAACAAGTTGTCGGCCCTCTGCGCCGCCAGTACCGCCGCTATGGGGGCCGGTGCCGCCATCACCTGGCTGCTGGGCGGCCAGTATCAGCAGATCAGCCACTGCATCAACAACATGATTGGCGATGTCTCCGGCATCATCTGCGACGGCGCGGGCAGCGCCTGCTCCATGAAGGTCTCCACTTCCACCTCGGCGGCGGTTAAGTCTTCGCTGATGGCTATCAACAACCTGCATGTCCCCCAGAGCGAGGGGATCGTCTCCGACGATGTGGACCAGACCATCGCCAATCTGGGCCGCCTCTCGAAAGAGGGGATGCTGGATACCGACATCGAAATCATCAATATCATGCGAGCGAAACAGCAGAAGCAGTGAATCTGTGACAAGGGGGCGATAGACCCCCTTGTTCTTGTCACGACGGCGCAGACCGTCTGACACGGTTGCCAGGGCAAGCATGGCGCTTGCTCTTGTTTCTCGGGCCCAAGCCCGCTTTTTGGGGAGTCATACCATGACATTTAGCGTTATCGGCAATCTGGCCATCGCCGCCATCTTGCTGTTCTTTCTCTACCGGTTACAGGAAAAACATGTGAGCTTCACCCGCCGGGTATTTGCCGGTCTGGGGCTCGGTATTCTGTTCGGCGCCGCGTTGCAACTGCTTTACGGTGCAGGTTCGCCCGTCATTGTTCAGACCATCGACTATCTGGATATCGTGGGTAGCGGCTATGTGAAGCTACTGCAGATGATCATCATCCCGCTCATCATGGTCTCCATCATCAGCGCTATCTTGAAGCTCAATGGCGGCACTGCGCTGGGCAAGATCAGCGCCATGACCATAGGCGTGCTGATCTTCACCACCGCCATCGCCGCCGGGGCGGGCATCCTGATGTCCAACCTGTTTGGCCTGACCGCTGAAGGGCTCACCTCCGGGGCCGCCGAGAGCGCCCGTGGCGCTGCGCTGCAGACCACCCTCGGTAGCGTCGAGAGCATGTCGTTCGCCAAGATGATGCTGGAGTTCATTCCCGCCAACCCCTTCCTCGACATGACCGGGGCGCGCAAGACCTCCACCATCGCCGTGGTGATCTTCTCCATCTTCATTGGCCTCTCCGCCACCGGCATCGCCCGCAAGAAGCCGGAGATCTTCGCCAGCTTCAGCCACTTCGTGGCCGTGGCCCACGCCATCGTAATGCGAATGGTGACTCTGGTGCTGCGCCTGACCCCGTTTGGCGTACTGGCGCTGATGACCAAGGTGGTTTCCGGCTCCAACTATGCGGATATTCTCAACCTGCTCAGCTTTGTGATGGCCTCTTACGGTGCCATCGCCATCATGTTTGTCGTGCACCTGCTGCTGGTGAGCATGGTCGGCATCAACCCGCTGCGCTTCCTCAAGAAGATCACGCCGGTGCTGGCGTTTGCCTTCACCTCGCGCACCAGTGCGGGCTCCATCCCGATGAACGTGCAAACCCAGACCAAGTCGCTGGGTATTCCTGAGGGGATCGCCAACTTCGCCGCCTCCTTCGGTTCCACCATCGGCCAGAACGGCTGTGCCGGTATCTATCCGGCCATGCTGGCCGTGATGATTGCCCCGACCGTCGGGGTTAACCCGATGGATCCCGGTTTTATCATGACCCTGATCGCCATCATCACCGTCAGCTCCTTCGGGGTGGCCGGGATTGGCGGCGGCGCCACCTTTGCCGCGCTGATCGTGCTCTCCGCGCTGGACTTCCCGGTGGCGCTGGCCGGTCTGCTCATCTCCATCGAGCCGCTGATCGACATGGGCCGTACCGCGCTCAACGTCTCCGGTTCCATCACCGCAGGGACGGTCACCAGCCGCCTGATGGGCGAGACCGACATGCATGTGTTCAACAGCGATCACGAAGTGAGTCTGGACGGCGAAGAGTCCACCGTCTGATTTGCGTCGGTTGATCTGCCTGTGGAAAGGGGTGACCCTTTCCCGTCATAGACCGCAGGGAGGGCATGCCCTCCCTGCGCCATTGAGAGGAAAAACAATGAGAATTCTGATCATCGGTGGCGAAGCCGCCGGTATGAGTGCGGCGGCCAAGGCGCGCCGTCTGGCCAAAGATGCCGACATCGTGGTGTATGAGGCCTCCGAAGTGATCTCTTTCGGTGCCTGCGGCCTGCCTTACTTCGTCGGTGACGAATTTCAGGAGCCCGGCTACATGGCCGAGTTCACCCCCGAGCAGTTTGCCGCCAAGGGGATCGAGGTCAAGATTGGCTATCGGGTGCTGAGCGTCGATGCGGCTGCCCAGACTCTGGTGGTGGAGCACAACGGCGACACCTTCACCGACCGCTACGATCGGCTGATGATCGCCACCGGTGCCCGCGAAGTGATGCCCCCCATCCCCGGTTTGCAGCAGCAAGGGGTATTCGGTCTGCGCCGGATGGCCGACGGGCTGGCGCTCAAAGCTGCGGTGCAAGACAAGCATAATCGCCGCGCCGTGGTGATTGGTTCCGGCTTTATCGGGCTGGAAGTGGTCGAGGCGCTGGTCCATCAGGGCAAAGAGGTGTGTCTCATCGAGCTGGCGGATCGGGTCATCCCCGACGCATTTGATGGCGAGATCACCCAGCACATCGAAACCGAACTGCGCGAGCAGGGGGTCTCTCTCCATCTGGGTGAGCGAGTTGAAGCGCTGCTTGGGGATGGTCGGGTGACCGGCGTGCGCACCAGCCAGGGCGAGTACGAGGCCGATATCGTGGTGGTCTGCACCGGGGTCAAGCCCAACACCGAGTTTCTGGCCGACACCGGCATCGAACGACTCGGCAATGGTGCCATCAAGGTGGACCGTCAGGGGCGCAGCTCGCTGGCCAACGTCTGGTCGGCCGGCGACTGTGCCAGCGTCTGGCACAGCGTAAAGCAGCAGCAGGTCTATGTACCGCTCGCCACCATCGCCAACAAGCTGGGGCGCATGGTGGGTGAGAACCTGGCGGGTGCCGAGCAGGAGTTCCCGGGTACCCTCGGTTCTGCGGCGCTCAAGGTGCTGGGGCTGGAGGCGGGCCGTACCGGCCTCTCTGAGCAGGAAGCCAAGGCGATGGGCATCGATTACCGCACCGTGGTGATCAAGGACAAGTGCCACACCAACTACTGCCTGGGACAGTCCGATATCCACGTCAAGCTGGTCTATGAGGCGGGCAGCAAGCGGCTGCTGGGGGGCCAGATCCTCGGTCGCAAGGGGGCGGTCCACCGCATCGACGCGCTGGCGGTGGCCATCACCATGGGAGTGACCACCGAGCAGCTCGGCATGCTGGACTTTGCCTATGCGCCGCCCTTCTCCCGCACCTGGGATGCCCTGAACGTGGCGGGTAACGTCGCGAAGTAAGCGTTGCGATGACGGACGGCGTTGGGAAGGCGCCGTTACGTTACCCCAGCTCTGCAGAGCCCCTGCGGGTAATATCAGTGGCTAAATTGCAGCGATAAAAAAACCGATGCCTTGGCATCGGTTTTTTGTTACCGGTTTATCCGTATCACTCAGCCACGGCCGAGGCGGTTCTCCGGGTAGTTCTTGGCCAGCACTTCACGGGCGTGCTTGGCCAGCTGCGGCATCTTCAGGGCGTCGTAAGACTCGACCATGATCTCCAGTGCCTTCTCGGTTTCGGCTGTGTCGGGGTAGGTTTCGACAATCAGCTTGGCCCGGTTGGCGGCCGCGACCAGTGCATCACGCTTCACGTAATACTCGGCCACGCTCAGGTCATATCGGGCCAGACGATTCTTCAGGCCAATCATGCGGGCACGAGCATCGGCGGCATAGACGCTGTTGGGGTAGTTCTGCAGCAGTGTCTTGAAATCCTGGAATGCCTGACGGGCATAAGCCGGGTCTTTGTCGTCCCGATCGATACCGAACAGGCTCTGGAAGAAGTTGTAATCCGCCGCCATGTTGGTCAGGCCGCGCATATAGAAGACGTAATCAATATTTTTATGCGCCGGATTGAGGCGGATAAAACGGTCGATATTGGCGATCGCCTGAGCGGTATCATCTTGCTTGTAGTAGGCATAGATGAGGTCAAGCTGCACCTGGTTGGAGTAGGCGCCGAACGGGTAGCGAGAGTCCAAAGCCTCCAGCAATTCAGTGGCTTGCACGTAATTGCCAACGTCCAGTTTGAGGCGTGCTTTCTGGTACAGGGTCTCCGGCGGTTCGTCGGGTACCTTGGGTTTGGTGCTGGAACAGCCTGTGATCAAGGTAGCGACCAAGGCGAGCGACATCAGCAGGTGAGACTTCTTTCCCATCAACAACATCCGGTCCATTTCCACGAAATTGGCAAAGTATCCGTTATGCTTGGCTAAAAGAAAAGCTAGAATACCCGGATTATTTCGAATTGATACCCCCCGCTCAAGAGACCATACATGAGCCAGCATATTGAACTGACAGGCGAATTCCAGGATCACCAATTCGGGCAGCGACTCGACCAGGCCCTGGCCGAATTGTTTCCAGACTACTCCCGCACCCGCATCAAGGAGTGGATTTTACAGGACAGAGTGACCCTGGACGGTCAGGTTGCCAACACCCCGCGCGAGAAGATTCTGGCCGGGCAGCAGGTGCATGTGAATGTCGAGCTGGAAGATGATACTCGCTGGGATGCCCAGGATATCGAGCTCAACATAGTTTACGAAGATGAACACATTCTGGTGATCGACAAACCGGCCGGTCTGGTGGTTCACCCGGGCGCAGGTACGCCGGATGGCACCATCCTCAACGCCCTGCTGCACCGCTACCCCGGCATTGCCGAGGTACCTCGCGCCGGTATCGTGCACCGTCTGGATAAAGACACCACAGGTTTGATGGTGGTTGCCAAAACCGTACCCGCCCAGACCCATCTGGTGGAAGCGCTGCAGGCGCGCCAGATTACCCGTGAGTACGAAGCGATCGCCATCGGTCACATGACCGCAGGTGGTACGGTTGATGCGCCTATCGGCCGTCACCCGACCCAGCGTACCCACATGGCCGTGGTGCCCAATGGTCGTCCTTCCGTGACTCATTACCGGGTTCACGAGAAGTTCCGTGGCCATACCCGTCTGCGTCTGCGTCTGGAGACCGGCCGTACCCACCAGATCCGTGTCCACATGGCCCACATCAAGCACCCGCTGGTGGGCGATCCCGCTTACGGTGGCCGTCTGCGCCCGCTGCGCAACGCGACCCCCGAGCTGACCCAGGCACTGCGTAACTTCAACCGTCAGGCGCTGCATGCCACCATGCTGCAACTGGCTCACCCCATCACGGGGGAAGTGATGCAGTGGCACTCAGCTACACCGCAAGACATGGTGGAGCTGATGGAAGTGCTGCGCGCGGATACTCTCGCCAATCCGGATGATTTAGTCTGGAACTGATGCGATAGGGCCTGCTGCGTCGGTTTCTGGCGTCATCCGGCCCGAATAGATGCCAAACGGGGTTCCCTTGCAGGAGCCCCGTTTTTATATCGGTGAAATTGAAGGAGTCACAGATGAAATGGATCGAACCTGACTGGCCTGCTCCGGCCAATGTCAGAGCCCTGTCAACTACTCGGGATGGCGGGGTAAGCGAGGGGTTTTTCGCCGGGCTGAATCTGGGCGCCCATGTGGGTGACGAACCGGCGCGAGTCGAGTCTAACCGCGCCCGCTTGCAGCAGGCGGCCGCCATCCCGGGGCCCCTCAACTGGCTCAATCAGGTGCACGGCACCGTGGTTCATCAGGTCAGCAGCCATTATCAGCAAGCACCGGATGCCGATGCCGCCTGCGCCCATGAGGCGGATCAGGCCTGTATCGTGATGACCGCCGACTGTCTGCCGGTGCTGTTCTGCGATCGGGCAGGTACCGTGGTCGCAGCGTCCCACGCAGGCTGGCGTGGACTGAAAGAGGGCGTGCTGGAGGCGAGCATCGTCGCCATGGGCTGCGAGCCGGGCGAGCTCCTGGCCTGGATGGGCCCGGCCATTGGCCCTACCGCATTTGAAGTGGGGGGAGAGGTGCGCGAGGCCTTTATAGCTGAGCAGGCTGAAGCAGAAGCGGCGTTCGTCCCTTCGTCCAACGACGGCAAATGGCTGGCGGATATCTACCAGCTGGCGCGGCTGCGCCTCGCCCGTGCTGGCGTTACCGCCGTCTATGGTGGCGAATACTGCACCTTCAGCGATAGCGAGCAGTTCTACTCCTATCGTCGCGACGGCCAGACCGGCCGGATGGCCTCCCTCATCTGGTTGGCCCGCTAAGCAATCACCCGCCGAGTAATAGCCCGTCTCTCTCAAGAACAGATCCGTATGAGAGAGGCGGTGATCCTGTTCTTGTCCCGTCTTGCAGAAAAAATAACCAGCCACAGCCCTTGAAATAGCCCGTACGGGCCTCATCTTTCATCTCAGAAAGTTATGTTGTTTGCCGCGCAAGCGGCGTCTGCCTGTTTGAAGGGGGAGTGCAATGCGCCTCGATCGCCTTACCAGCAAATTCCAGATTGCTATTTCCGATGCCCAGTCTCTTGCGCTGGGTCGTGACCACCAATTTATCGAACCCGTTCACCTGATGACCGCGCTGGTCAATCAGGATGGCGGCTCCATCCGTCCGTTGCTCACCCTGACCGGGATGGATATCAACGCTCTGCGCTCCCGTCTTGGTGAGGAGCTGGATCGCCTGCCGCGCGTGAGCGGCGTAGAAGGGGACGTGCAGCTCTCCAACGGCCTCGGCCGCCTGCTCAACGTCTGCGACAAACTGGCCCAGCAGCGCAAGGATCAGTTCATCTCCTCCGAACTGTTCGTGCTGGCGGCCCTCGACGACAAGGGAACGCTGGGCGAGCTGTTGCGCGCTCAGGGGCTGACCAAGGAGAAACTCGAAGCGGCCATCGACAAGGTGCGTGGCGGCAAGAAGGTGGAGGATGCCAACGCCGAGGAGAACCGTCAGGCGCTGGAGAAGTACACCATCGATCTGACCGAGCGGGCCGAAATCGGCAAGCTCGACCCGGTGATCGGCCGTGATGACGAGATCCGCCGTACCATTCAGGTGCTGCAACGCCGCACCAAGAACAACCCCGTGTTGATCGGTGCCCCCGGTGTCGGCAAGACCGCCATCGTGGAGGGGCTGGCCCAGCGCATCATCAACGGCGAAGTGCCGGAAGGGCTCAAGAACAAGCGGGTGCTGTCGCTGGACATGGGGGCGCTGGTGGCCGGTGCCAAGTATCGCGGCGAGTTTGAAGAGCGGCTCAAGGCCGTACTGACCGATCTCGCTAAGGAGGAGGGCAACGTCATCCTCTTTATCGACGAGCTGCACACCATGGTCGGCGCCGGCAAGGGCGAGGGGGCCATGGATGCGGGCAACATGCTCAAGCCTGCGCTGGCCCGTGGCGACCTGCACTGCGTCGGCGCCACCACCCTGGATGAGTACCGTCAGTACATCGAAAAAGATGCCGCGCTGGAGCGCCGTTTCCAGAAGGTGCTGGTGGAAGAGCCGAGCGTGGAGGACACCATCGCCATTCTGCGCGGCCTGAAAGAGCGTTACGAGCTGCACCACCATGTGCAGATCACCGACCCCGCTATCGTGGCGGCGGCCCAGTTGTCGCACCGCTACATCGCGGATCGCCAGCTGCCGGACAAGGCCATCGACCTTATCGACGAGGCGGCGGCCAGCATCCGGCTGCAGATCGACTCCAAGCCCGAGGCGCTCGATCGCCTCGAGCGGCGCATCATCCAGCTCAAGCTGGAGCAGCAGGCACTGATGAAAGAGGACGACGACGCCAGCCGCAAGCGTCTGGAGCTGATCAATCAGGAGATTGGCGAGAAGGATCGGGAATACAACGAGCTGGACGAGGTGTGGAAGGCCGAGAAGGCCGCCCTTGCCGGCACCCAGCATATCAAGGCTGCGCTGGAGCAGGCCCGTCAGGATCTCGACGTGGCGCGCCGCGCAGGCGACCTGGGCCGGATGTCCGAGCTGCAATATGGCCGCATTCCGGAGCTGGAGAAACAGCTGGATCTCGCCACTCAGGCCGAGATGCAGGAGACCAGTCTGCTGCGCAACCGTGTCACCGATGTGGAGATCGCAGACGTCCTGGCCCGCTGGACCGGTATTCCGGTCGCCCGCATGCTGGAAGGGGAGCGCGACAAGCTGCTGCGGATGGAAGAGCAGCTGCACAGCCGGGTGATTGGTCAGGAGGAGGCGGTTGATGCGGTCTCCAACGCCATTCGCCGCTCCCGTGCCGGTCTCTCCGATCCGAATCGCCCCATCGGCTCCTTCCTGTTCCTGGGGCCCACCGGGGTGGGCAAGACCGAGCTATGCAAGGCGCTGGCGGAGTTCCTGTTCGATACCCAGGATGCCATGGTGCGGATCGATATGTCCGAGTTCATGGAGAAACACAGCGTGGCCCGTCTGGTGGGGGCGCCTCCCGGATACGTGGGTTATGAAGAGGGTGGTTATCTGACCGAGGCGGTGCGCCGTCGTCCCTACTCGGTGATCCTGCTGGACGAGGTGGAGAAGGCGCATCCGGATGTGTTCAACATCCTGTTGCAGGTGCTTGATGATGGCCGCCTGACCGATGGTCAGGGTCGGACCGTCGATTTCCGCAACTCGGTGGTGATCATGACCTCCAACCTCGGTTCGGATCTGATTCAGGAGCACCACTCCGAGAAGGATTACGACGAGATGAAGGCTATGCTGATGGATGTGCTGACCCGCAGTTTCCGGCCGGAGTTTATCAACCGGATCGACGAGACGGTGGTGTTCCATCCGCTTGGCGAGGAACACATCAAGTCCATCGCCCGCATCCAGCTCAAGAGCCTGATGGGCCGTCTCGAGGCTCAGGGTTACGAGGTGGAGGTGAGCGAAGCGCTGCTCGAGAAGCTGGTGCATGCCGGGTTCGACCCCGTCTACGGGGCGCGGCCTCTCAAGCGGGCGATCCAGCAGAAGGTGGAGAACCCGCTGGCACAGGCCCTGCTCTCCGGCCGCATCGTGCCGGGCAAAAAACTGGTGCTGGGGGCCGACAGCAACGGCCTCACCATGACCCAGTAACTAGTCTCGCATCTATGTTTGCAACGCCAGCCCTCGGGCTGGCGTTGTCGTATCTGGTGGCGGGGATTCGGGCGCAAAAAAACGGCAATCCGAAGATTGCCGGGAGGAATGTAGTGACGCGACCTGACGTGGGTTGAGCGGGTCGCAGGGGCAAGCCCCCGATTTCGAAACAAAACCGCTAACGGCCTTGCGTCTTACAGCCTGCCGGGGATGCGCTCGCTCAACCCCGACGGCCACCTGCCTGTTGCCATGCTGGCTGCGATGGCGCCGGCATGGCCTTCATTCGTTACAGCATGCCTTGCACGGCAGCTTTCATCTCGGCTGGCCAGACACCAACCTGCACCTGACCAATATGCTCTTTTTGCAGCAGCAGCATGGCCAGACGAGATTGGCCGATGCCGCCGCCGATGGTCTGCGGCATCCGTGCGGCCAGCAGGTCCTGATGCCAGTCGTACTGCAGGCGATCCTCGTCGCCGGTGATGGCCAGCTGGCGGCGCAGCGCCTCGGCATCGACCCGGATCCCCATGGAGGAGATCTCGAAGCTGTCTTGCAGCACCGGGTTCCACACCAGAATGTCACCGTTCAGACCCGCCAGACCCAGCTCGCTGTGGCTGCTCCAGTCGTCGTAGTCCGGGGCGCGCACATCGTGACGCTCACCGTGGGAGAGGGCACCGCCGATGCCGATCAGGAACACGGCCCCCAGCTCTTTGGCGATGGCACGCTCGCGCCCCTTGGCATCGAGGTCCGGGTAACGGGCCAGCAGCTCTTCGCTGTGCAGGAACTGGATCTCGGCCGGCAGGAAGGGGGTCAGCTCATGCTCGGCACAGACCGCGCGCTCGGTGGTCTTGATGGCGCCCCAGATGCCGCGCACGGTTTCTTGCAGATAGGCCAGATCGCGGCGCTCGCTCGGCATCACCTTCTCCCAATCCCACTGATCCACATAGACCGAGTGGATGGGGGTGAGCTTGTCTTTATCCGGACGCAGCGCCTTCATGTGGGTGTAGATCCCTTCGCCCGGGCCGAAGCCGAAGCGACCCAGGGTCTGGCGCTTCCATTTGGCCAGTGAATGGACCACTTCGTAGCTGTGCTCCGGCAGGGTCTTCACTTTGACCTGCACTGCATTCTCGTGGCCAGAGAGGTTGTCCTGAGTACCATCACCGACCCGGCTCAGAATGGGGGCTTGCACCTCCATCAGACCAAGTTGTTGGGCGAGTTGGCGGGAGAACATCTCTTTGACGAAGCTGATCTGCTGTTGGCTGCGAATGTAGTGCTGTTTCATGCTGAATTCCTGTTTCAAACCCCGTTGGATGTGGTGATTCTTCAACGGAATGCCAACTAAATTCAATATTCGATAATAGAAATAGGCTCTGTGTGTTTTTTTCTTCAAAATAAGCCGTCATTTAATGAGGTATCGTCAACGGGAGTGCAAAAAAATGCCGGAAAATTACCGGATCGATAATCTCGATCAGGCCATCCTCACTGCTCTGATGGAGAATGCGCGGATCCCTTACGCCGAACTAGCGAAACAACTGGCGGTCAGCCCGGGCACCATCCATGTGCGGGTGGAGAAGATGAAACAGGCGGGGATCATCGAGGGGACACGGGTACAGGTTAACCCCAAGAAGCTGGGTTACGACGTCTGCTGCTTTATCGGGATCAATCTGAAGAGTGCCAAGGATTACCCCTCGGCACTGGCCAAGCTGCAGGCGCTGGACGAAGTGGTGGAGGCCTACTACACCACGGGCCACTACAGCATCTTCATGAAGGTGATGACCCGCTCCATCGACGAGCTGCAGATAGTGCTGATCAACAAGATCCAGACCATCGACGAGATCCAGTCCACTGAAACCCTGATTTCGCTGCAAAACCCGATCCTGCGGGATGTGAAACCCTGACCCCTTGATCAGGGTTCGATATAGGGGATGGCGTACTTGTCGTAGAGGGCCTTGAGGCTGCCGTTTCGCTTCATGCGCAGCAGTTCGGCATCGTAGGCCGCCATCAGGGCGGGGGTCTGTGCATCCGCTCGTGCGCGGGCCCAGGTGTTGAAGTAGGGACTGCTCTTGAGCGGTTTGGGCAGGTAATCGATCTTTCCCGTCAGCCTCTCTTCCCTGATCTGGGTGAAGGCGGTGACCAGCGGCATGGGCACGATATCGATCCGTCCGGCCAGCAGTTTGCGCAGTTGCAGCTGGTTCATGGTGATCTTCTGGAACTGATAGGCCGGGTCGGTCATGGCCGCTGCCAGTTCAGGGGTGTAGGAGAAATCCTTGGTCACGCCGATGCGCCAGGGTTTGAGGTCGGCCAGCGTTTCGTAGCGGATCTTCATCAGGTCCGCCTTGCGCACGAAGAAGTGCCAGCTGTGGCGAAGATGGGCCTGTTGGGGATAGATGAGATAACTCTCCCGCTCTGCCTTGTAGGAGTGGGTCATCACCAGGTCGCAGGCGCCGGTTTCGGCATTGCGGGTGAGGCGGGCGGCAGAATCAGCCAGCTCGATCCGAAAGGGCGTCTCCAGCTTGTCGAAGATGGCGGTGACTATGTCTATATCGAGTCCGCGGGGTTTCTGATCGGCATCGAGATACTTGAGCGGGGGCTCCATGGTGCCGCAGATCACCAGCTCTTTGGCGGGCAATCCGAGTGGAAACAGCAACCAAAACAGGGGGATCACACGCAAACTACGTCTCCTGAGCCCGTTTGAAGATATTCCAAGACCTGATTCCAGTATATTGGATGGCACCTGATCCGTTAGAAGCGACTGTTTATGGCAAATCCTGAAATCGAGAGCCCGCTGGACGGGATCGACAAGTTGACCGTCTCGCTCTACCGCCTTGGCTTGAGTGCGGCAGCCCTGTTGCTGCTCTGTCGCGGTGCGGCGCTGCTGAGCGGGATGGCATTGCTTCCGTCGGCACAATGGTTGATGTCGCTGGCAGTGGCAAGCGCAATCTGCGGCTTCTCGCTGCATATCTACGACAAGCGGATTCGCCTGATTCTGCAGGGATTTGGGTGGGGCGCATTGGCCCTGGCAGCGGTGGGGGCACCGGATGCGCTGGTGCTGGGGGCGGCGTTGGCGACCCTCTCCGGGTTGGCGTTCAAGGAGCAGTTTTGCTTCGCCATTCCCGGTATCAAGCTGGTGCCCGTATTGCTGCCGGCGTTATGGCTGCTGGAGTGGTTGCGGGTGGAGTGGGCCGCCGCATGGGTGGCGCTGGTCTGCGGGGCTCTGTTGACCTTGCTGGCGCTGGCCAAGTGGCGGATGCCCCTGCACTTCGATATCGGTGACAAGGGGCGTTACCAGATCTAGGTCTGCTGGCACACCTTCATCTGCTGGTTGAGGGCCTCCATCACCTGACGGCGGCTGATGATGCCGATCACCTTGCCCTGTTGCAGCACCGGGTAGATCTTGGGCTTGGCATCGGCCATCTGGCGAGCCAGCTCCAGAATGCTCTCATCCGGCCCGACCGAGAGGGGCGAACGGTTCATCAGATCCTCCACCCGGGTGCGGGTATCGCAGTGGTAGCTGCCGGTGAGCAGGCTGGGGATGCAGTCTTGTTCGGAAAGAAAGCCGATCAGCCGTTTCTGCTCATCCAGCACCGGCAGGCCGCCAAGACCCGATTGATGCAGGCGATCCAGTGCCTCGGCCAGGCCGAGTCCGGCAGTGAGAGAGTGGGTCAGGCGACCCATGTGGTGGTGTACTTTCAGCATGGTGGTGACTCCGCAAGAGGGGGATGCTGCCACTATGACGCGGGTGGGTGGCCTGCGACCAATGGCTTGTGCCGCAGGGATTGATAGGCACAAGCCATCGGCGGTGATCCGCTGGCAGGCGGGCTTCGTTCATGCAAGACCATGAAAGGGAAAGGAGATCGTATGCGTGCATTGGTTACGGGCTGCGGCCGTCGACTCGGATTTTATCTCTGTGAACAGCTGATGGCAGCGGGCTGGCAGGTGACGGGCAGCTATCGCAGCGAGCGGCCGGAGCTGGCCACGTTGGCTGCATTGGGGGGCGAACTGGTGCAGGCGGATTTTGGTCGGGAAGATGACGTTGGCAAGCTGATCGATGTGCTGGCGACCCATCAGGATCTGGCGCTGGTGATCCACAACGCCTCGGCCTTCGAGCCGCAGGCAACTGATCCGGCGGCGCAACTGGCCCAGCTCGAGCAGTTCTACCGGGTACACATGGCGGCCCCCTTCCAGCTAAACCGGGCGCTGGCCCCCCAGCTGGCCAGCAACCCCAACGCCAGCATCATTCACATCACCGATATCTATATTCATGCCCCGGCCCCCCGTTTTGCCAGCTATGTGGCGACCAAGGCGGGAGCCCATTCACTGGCCATGAGCTTTGCCCGAGAGCTGGCGCCTGCGGTGCGAGTCAACACCATAGAGCCGGGCCCCATTCTGTTTCTCGACGAGCATGACGAGGCATGGCGCCAGCAGGTGTTGGCGAAAACACCGCTGGCGCGGGAGGGAGGGCTTGAGCCCATCTGGCAGGCGGTGCAGTTACTGATGGGGAACAGTTATATGACGGGGGCCAGCATCAAGGTGGATGGCGGGCGCGCGCTGGCCACTCTCTGAAGATTTGCCGAGCTCCAGCGGCACCAGCCCGACCTGCCGGGTCAGCAAGCCTTTGCCGGGTTTAAGCTTGCCCGACGGGGCGGGGAGCGTCACTTGCAGCGCCACCTTGGGGTCATGCACCTCGCCATGGCCGTAGAACTCGGCCAGCAGCTCCGCCAGATAGGAATCGACCTCTGCCGAGGCAAAGTCACCGCTCCTGTTGCTGGCCAGAATATCGATGTCGAGCGGCCGGTCGTGCACCTTGCAGAGCGGATCGCTGCGATCCCGGCCGTGAGCCACCTCGAGGGCGACAAAGTGCTGCTTGAGGCGGGCGGCATCGAGCGGGCTCTCCACCACCAGCAGGCAGTTGAGAAAGTCGTGGCTGGAGTGCATTCCCACCGGCTTGGTGCGGATCACCGAACTCAGCCGCAGGGGGCCGACGTTCGCAAGCAGCTCGGCCAGCGCATGGCTGACATGGGTATGCGGGTCAAGATTGGAACCAATGCTACACAGATAGAACATGCTCACCTTCCCTGGGTTGGGCTCATCTGAAATGTATACGCAGCTCACGGTTATCGGATTAACTATGGCTTAACATTGTCTTATCTATTGTGATCCGGCACTGATTGGCAGAAAGGAGGTTTGCATGAGTGTGGAGCTGAAATGGGCGCTGTTGACCGCCTCGGGCGCGCTGGCGATGATCATGATTATCTGTCTGGCCTCTGTCGCGTTGGCGTGAATCACCACAATCCAGATAATACAAACCGGCCTGTTGGCCGGTTTTGTTTTTTGGGGCGGTGCGGCTATGCTGGCGCACCGGTGAGAATGCAAGAGAAGAGATGATGACCAAGGTTCGCCCACGCTCCCTGCTGCAGGTGGTATTGATGGGATTTGTGCTGGTGTTGATGCCGCTGGGCGGCATGATCTGGCACAACAGCACCTCCCTTGCCCACCTCAGTCAGCTCACCAGCGACGAGATGGAGCGGGCGGTCAAGGATACCCGCCGCGCTACCCTGCTGACGGCGCAAGCCATCGATATCGAACGCACCTTACGCCGCTTCGCGGTGCTGGGGGATCGCCGCAGTCTCACCAGCTACCAGCAGCAACTCGATGGTTATCGGGTGTTGCTGGCGGAACACCGCAACTCCATCACCGACGGCCAGCTCTACAGCGGGCTCGATCAGGGGCTGGCCTGGCTCGACAGCCTGCAGGATGCCGCGTTGGCCCGGGCGGCGGCAGCGGGGGACAAGCTGGAGCAGTTCAACGATGCCAACAAGCAGCTCGAAATAGTCACCCGCAGCCGGGTTGACGAACACATGGATCGGGTACAGCTCACCATCGCCGGACTGACCAGCGAGCTCTGGTGGGTGAGCGGTGCGGTAGCGGCGCTCAGCCTGCTGATGGTCTTTATCTTCACCTACCTCATCATCCACCCGGTACGACAGATTGAGTCGCGCATTTTGAGCCTGGGAGCCGGGGTCGAACCCGATCCCAAGCCGGTTGACGGCCCTGCCGAGCTGGTCTTGCTGGGGGAGCGGATCGTCTGGCTGCACGACAAACTCAAAGAACTGGAGCTGCAGAAATACCAGTTCCTGCGCCATGTTTCCCACGAACTCAAGACCCCGTTGGCGGTGCTGCGGGAGGGGACGGATCTGCTCTGCGAGCAGCTGGTCGGGCCTTTGACGCCCGATCAGCTGGAGATCTGTCAGATGCTCGACGAGAACAGTCGGCGTTTGCAGACCCTGATCGAGCGGCTGCTCGATTTCAACCGGCTCAGTCAGCAGGAGGCCTTCGAACTGGAGCCCGTCCCCCTGCTGCCGATGTTGTCGGAACTTTCTGCAGAGTACCGGCTGGCATTGGAGTCCAAGCAGATCCGTGTACACTTGCCGACCGTGCCGGTTACCCTGTGGGCGGAGCCCTACCGGCTACGGCTGATCCTCGATAACCTCTTCTCCAACGCCGTCAGTTACGGCGCCAGCGGGGGCAATATCTGGATCAGGGCAGGGCAGGATGAACAGATAAGCTGGCTGGAAGTGGCCAACGAGGGGCCCAAGATCCCCGTGGCCGATCAGCAACGCATTTTTGAACCCTTCGAGCAGGGCAGCACTGTGCGGCAAGGTCTCTTGAAAGGCTCGGGCATGGGCCTCTCCATCGCCCGCGAGTCTGCCAACAGCCTGGGGGGGGAACTGGTTCTGGTAGAGGATGAACAGGCGGATGTCTGCTTCAGGTTGACGTTGAAATGAGGACTATGAAGATACAACGCGTATTTCCAGCTCTGATGGCAGGGCTGCTCGCGGGTTGCTCCTTGCTGCCGCAACAGGCACAGCGGGAGTCCTCCGATATCGCTTTTGCCAAGCGGATGGAGTTTGCCAACAAGGAGATGCAGGTGCGTCTGCAATACTCCGACTGGCTGCTGGCCAGTCACCCCCAGCAACGGGTGCAGGAGCGTCAGCGTCTGAAAGGGGCTGACGATCTGGAGAGCCGGGTCAGTCTGGCGATGGTGGACTCCCACCCCGCCGAGTCGGTGGCCAATCGCACTGCCGGTCTGGCGCGCCTGAAGCAGATGCTGCCTGAACTGGGTCTCGATGCGCAGGCCTTTTTACGTAGCTGGATCGCCCTCGGCGAGCAGCTGCTGGCCCGCGACAGCCGTCGCGATGACCAGAGTCAGGAGATCCAGCGGCTGCGCCGCCAGATCGAGCAGCTGACCGCTATCGATGACCAGCTCAACCAGCGCAAGCTGAACGAGAATCGTGAGGTAATACCATGAGCCGGATCCTGTTGGTGGATGACGACGTCAGCCTGCTCAAACTGATGAGCATGCGGCTGCGCAGTCAGGGTTATGAAGTGGATACCGCCGACAGTGCGGAAGGGGCCCTCGACCGGTTGCGTCAGCAACGGGCCGATCTGGTGCTGAGCGATCTGCGGATGGCCGGCATGGACGGTCTGGCGCTGTTCGAGCGGATCCAGGCCCAGTGGCTGGGGTTGCCGGTGATCATCATGACCGCCCACGGCACCATCCCGGACGCCATTCAGGCGACCCGCTCCGGCGTCTTCAGCTTCCTGACCAAACCCATCAACAAGGATGAGCTGTTCGCCACCATCGAACATGCGTTGAGTCTGACGCGGCCGAAACAGCAGCAGGAGTGGCAGTCGCTGATCCTGACCCGCAATCCCCAGCTGGAGCAGCTGCTGATCCAGGCTCACAGCATCGCCACCATGGAGGTGCCGGTGCTGATCATGGGGCCGTCAGGCTCCGGCAAGGGGGCGATGGCGCAGGCGCTGCATCAGGCCAGCCAGCGGCGCGACAAGCCGCTCCATACCATCAACTGTGCCGCCATTCCGTGGGCGTCACTCGACTTGCAGCTGTTTGGTGAAGATGGCCAGTCAGGGCTGTTCGAGCAGGCCAAGGGGGCGACCCTGTTTCTCGACGAGATTGGCAGCCTCTCCGAATCCCTGCAGGCCAAGCTGCTGCAGGTGATGGAGGAGTATGGTCAGGGCACGCCGGAGGTGCGGGTGCTCAGCTCCAGCCATCAGGATCTGGTCAAGGCGATGGAGGAGGGGCGCTTTCGGGAAGATCTCTTCTACCGTCTCAACGTCGCCAATATCACCTTGCCGTCTCTCAGTGCCCGCAGCGAGGATATCCCCCTGCTGGCCCGACAGGCGCTCGACGATTACCGTAGCCGCCACAGCGACTGCGCCGCCATGGGTTTTTCGCCCGAGTCGCTGGCGATGCTGGCTGCCGCGGCCTGGCCCGGCAACGTGCGCCAGCTCTGCAACGTGGTGGAGCAGCTCGCCAGCCTCTGTTGCAGCCCGGTGATCGGGGTTTCCATGGTGGAGTCAGCCCTGAGCGGTGGTGGCGGCGGCATCCCCTCGTTCAACGAGGCGCGGGCCGAATTCGAGAAGGAGTATCTGATCCGTTTGCTGCGCACCACCGAGGGCAACGTGACCCTGGCGGCCAACATGGCGGGCAGAAACCGTACCGATTTTTACAAGTTATTGAATCGGCACGGTATCGAAGCTGCAAACTTCAAATCGAAGGGATAAATCAGGCGGGATCAACCACCGCCGGAGCGGCATCGGCTTTTTGAGTTTTATGGGAGAGCCAGAGGCCGCTCGCCTTCATCAGGTAACCGAACAAGGCGCCAATGATGAGGGAGGGCAGGATCAGCC
>NZ_CAWNZT010000340.1:0-42560 GCF_963878965.1 Aeromonas sp. HMWF015
AGGGGTCGTTGGTTCGAATCCAATTAAACCCACCACTTCTGCATAAAGAAATAAAAGTCGCATTGCGCACCCTGCGTCCTTAGCTCAGCTGGTTAGAGCATCACCTTGACATGGTGGGGGTCGGTGGTTCGAATCCACTAGGACGCACCATTCAGTTTGAAAGAAATGCAGATGTGGGTTTATAGCTCAGTTGGTTAGAGCACTACCTTGACATGGTAGGGGTCGTTGGTTCGAATCCAATTAAACCCACCACTTTTCTGTGATGCGTCCTTAGCTCAGCTGGTTAGAGCACCACCTTGACATGGTGGGGGTCGGTGGTTCGAATCCACTAGGACGCACCATTACAGAACACTGATTATGCGTCCTTAGCTCAGCTGGTTAGAGCATCACCTTGACATGGTGGGGGTCGGTGGTTCGAATCCACTAGGACGCACCAGATTAAAAAAGCCCGCTCATAGAGCGGGCTTTTTGCATTCTGCCATGCAGCCACTCCCCTGCCCCGCCAATCCGTTCAGCACAATTCGGCAATGGCGCAGAACCTTGTTCCCATAAAAAACCCGTGCCATCCGATAAACGACACGGGCCAGATCGATGCCGCCAGCGCCTCAGCTCTGCACGGCAATCTCGTACTTCTTTATCTTGCGATAGAGGGTGGCAATCCCAATCCCCAGCGCCTGTGCGGCCAGTTTTTTGTTGCCGAGCCGCTGCAGGGTCTCTTCAATCATCTGTTTTTCCATGCTCTCAAGGCCGCTCTCACCCGGTACGGGTTCAGGCAGTTTCTCCAGCATGGTGGCACGCGGCGCTGTGGCAGGTACATTGAACGCCGCATCCAGGTTGGTCACCGGGATCGACTGGGCCGCAACGCGATGGGGCTCCTGATTGCGGATGATGTTGGGGGGCAGCAGGCTGGCGTCAATCACCTCGCCCGCCTGGCTGACGTTGACCAGATATTCGATGAGGTTGCTGAGCTCGCGCACATTGCCCGGCCAGCGATACCCCTTGAGCAGCGCCATCACCTCGGGAGCCAGACCGGGATAGACGATGCCGATCCGGCTGGTGTGGAGGTTGAGGAAGTAGTGGGTCAGCAGCTCCACGTCCCCTTCCCGCTCCCGCAGCGGCGGCAGGTTGAGGGGGATGACGTTGATGCGATAGTAGAGATCTTCACGAAACTTCCCTTCGGCGATGTATTGATCGAGATGCTGGTGAGTAGCGGCGATGATGCGAATATCCACCGGCACCGGTCGGCTGGCCCCGATGGGGGTCACCTCCCGCAGCTCCAGCACCCGCAGCAGCTTGGCCTGCATGGTGAGCGGCATGTCGCCAATCTCGTCAAGGAACAGGGTGCCCTGATGGGCCGCCTGGATCAGGCCCTGTTTGCCACCGCTGGAAGCACCGGTAAAGGAGCCCTTCACATAGCCAAACAGCTCGCTCTCCAGCAGTTGTTCGGGAATGGCGGCACAGTTGATGGCAATAAAAGGCTTGTCCTGACGGGGACTCAGGCGATGGACAGCGCGGGCCACCACCTCTTTACCGGTGCCGCTCTCGCCACAAATCAGCACGCTGGAGGGGCTCTGGGCGATGCGGTGCAGCAGTCGCTTGAGGGTGCGCATCGGCTTGCTCTCGCCGATCAGCTGATCGATCCGCACATCCGGATCCGGCTCCTGAACCTGACCGGAGTGGGACTGGTGAAACGCCATCAGAAAGAGCTGCTGGCCCTGCACATGATGTAGCTGGCCGATGATCAGCTCCTGACGACCTTCAAAGGTGATGATGTGCTGAAGATGACCACTCAGCCCCTGCTGGGAGAAGGTGAGCGGGCGGATCCCCACTTCGCGCCCCTGCAGCTGTTCCTGCTGGCAACCCAGATGATGGAGCGCCGCCTCGTTGGCGTAGAGCAGTTGACTCTTGTCATCTAGCAGCAGGCAGCCCTGATCCATGTTGGTCATCAGATTGAGGAACACCTTGTTGACCCCGTCCGACAGCCCGCGCGAATCGAGCAACTTGGCCACAAAGATGGTGGAGATGTGGCGCACATAGTCGCACACATCCTGCAGATTGTTGTTGAGGCGCGCCTGCTGCTCGTCGCTGAAAGCCACCAAACTGATCACCCCGATGCAGCGCTCGTCCACCATGATGGGCACCCCGAGGAAGGCGCGCTCACGGCAGCTCTCCTTGCAGGTACAACCGTCACACACGGGATCATCACTGGTGTGGGTAACGATCTTCTCCCGCTGGTTATCAATCACATAGCGCAGCAGGCGGGAGTCGCCCTCCAGCTGACGTCCGAAGAACTTGCCATAGGGCCCGGTGCCAGCCACCCGAACCATATCGGCATCCACAATTTCGACCTCAAGCTGCAGCACACTCGCCAGCATCTTGGCAAAGCGCAAGATGGTCGGCTGGATCTGCATCAACAGACACTGGTTGCTCACGGATCTCATCCATCATTCCTTTTTGTTCTTGTTATCCTCCCCCGAAAGGGAGTCATGCTGGCCAGATACTAAGGGATATCAGGGGGAACTACTTCGGGGGGGATCACGAAAAGGGAAAATGATCCGTATCCTCCGTGACTTCAGAGGCACAGATAAAATTCAATAAAAACATGAAGATGAAAACACATGCAGCAAGATAAACCACTCGGGACAGCCAAGCCTGCTGATCTGCGGAATCCATCGACAAATCATGCTGAAGGTGGGGAAAACAGCCACTGAAATGGCATCTGGCTCACGCGCCGCGTACCTGTTTCAAGACTTGGCACTCATGGTCGAAATCCGCTTTATCTTGCGGCTGAATGTAACTTTGCCAGCGGGCAAACAGCTCAGCCGTTGGATAACGATGCAGACGAATACCGGTGCGATAGAGTTTGGGAAAGAGTGGGTCTGGCTGGGATCTCACGACCAGACCGCGCAGTTTCTCGCCAGAGGGAATGGCAATCACCAGCTCATCCCCCTCTTTCAACCGTATGGCCCCCAGAATACCGATGCCGCCGATGGCTATGTCGCGCACTACCACATAGGGCACCGGGTTGAGCAACTCCAAAAACCAGTTGCGACGGCTGCATTCTGCCTTGTAACCACCGCCACTGAGGATAAAACGGCGGTGTCTGCGCCAGTCATAACCGGTAGGCAATGCCGCGTCATAGCGCGATTTTGCCTGCCCCACAGGATCAGATTGCTCACTTGTGCCCATCCGGTTTCCCTCACTGGCATTGGTTAAACAGTGTCAGTCAGCTCTTTTTCATACTATAGCTGTCGCCGTTAGCCCTGGGGCTCAGGGCCGGATACGGGGACGACAGATGTATCACGGAGGCAATGATTTGGTACGAACCGTTTCCACGAGAAGAGCCGCAGCGATGCAATCTGACTTAGCCGGGCAGATGAAGTGCCAGCCAGACCGCCAGCGGGATCACCAGCACAGAGAGGGCATTGCCGCCGAGCACGATACTGGCCACCTTGTCCGGCTGACAGTGATACTGCTCGCAGAGCATGTAATTCAACACCGCAGGGGGCAAGGAAACCGACAACATCAACAGCGGGATCCACTCCGTCTTGAGCGGCAACAGCCAGATCGCCAGCAGCAGCGACAATCCCCCCGCCAGCAGATAGAGCAGGTTGCACTTGAGCGCGAGGCCAAGGTGATCGAGTTCTCCCTCCATCAGGCGAATACCCAGCGCAAAGAGCATCAGGGGCACCGAGATCTGGCCGAGCAGCGAGGCCGTGGTCACCACATATTCCGGCAGCGTAATGTGCAGGTTGGTGTAGCCCGCCGCCGAAAATGAAAAAGAGTTACGGGGAAAATGAAAAGCTACCGGCCCAGTAGTTTATCAAACTTGGTGGCACCGGAATCACTGAGTTTGATAACCCCGTTAAACCGCCATTAAACCTCTATCTCATAGGTCGGTAAATCCGGCGCCTCTCCTGCCAGCTCCCGTCCCCTGTAAAACGCCTTCTTGCCGATGGCTACCCCAGTGCCCCGTACTGTGACCGTTCCACCCGCCAACGCGGTGAGAGTGGTGGTCGTGGTACCTACTGCGGTCACGGTACCGACCAGCAAGGGATCAACGCCCGGTACCAGCTCCAGGAATCGCTTAAACAGGTTCATACAAATCGCTCCACACTCAGTTGCTGGCGCACCGTCATGGCCCTGTTCTGCAGCGCAGCAGAGACCCTGACGCCCCGGTTGTAACCCTTCCAACCGTCCACGGCGAGCAGCGCACCCGGCAGGATCAAGCCGGTATCAGCTGACAACGGCAGCTCGATGGTCTGGGTACGCTTGGGCATGGTCTTGGCCAGCCCCACCACACCCTGGGCACGGGCGGCCGTCACATCACATACCAGCGGGTGGGTAATGGTCGGCGCTTGTTGCTCGCCAGCCGTCCCCTGGCGTACCACCCGCGCACTGATGCCCTGATGGCCTCCAGTCACCCAGATCCCGTTGGCAGCATGACCCGGCTGGAAGTCACTGCCCAGGGTAGTAATGATGGCGCGGGGGATCGCCACATCGGCCTCTGCAGTATCAAGCTGCCATGGCACTGTGGGGTAACGCGGTTTGATGACCAGATGGCGGTTGCGCTGGTGTGGCAACACAAAACCACCGGCCGCCTCGGCCAGGTACCTGACCACCTCGATCGGGGTCTGGTTGTCCAGGCTAAAGTACCCGGCAGGCACCAACCAGTCAGCCGCTTGCCAATCCAGCGTCCAACCCACCGGCAATACGGCGGCCGCCAGCTGGGCCATGGTCGCTGCAGCACGCTCACTCACCGCCTGTGCCAATACATGGGTCGGTGAGAGATAAGCGGTACGCGAGCGGCCGGTCAGCGTTGCCGACTCGCGGCCAAAGCTCTGGCTCGATTGCCAGCCATCGCACACGCAGTCCCATTGCTGACCGTTGATATGAATGCTGACCTCTTCTTCATCGGTCAACGCAGCCGCCGCGATACGGGGGATTTGAGCGCTGAACTGCCACGCCCAGGAATCGGTGTCGAGTTCGATACTCACTGCAGTGGCCGGGATATCGATCCCATCGCGTACCCGCACGATCTTTGCTGTATTGCTCACCAGATAAACCCTCCGGGTTGGAATGACGATTGCCGCATCACTGCCGTGCCACACAAACTCCAGCTCTGCCGTGTCGCGCTTGCGACCGAACGCCAAACGCAGCACCCGCTTATCGGGGCGAATCGGTGGCTTGGGTGGTTCTGGCGGCGGCGTCTTGCCCTTGGATGGCCACATGGCCTCGTCCCAGCCATCACGCCAGCCCTCTATCAGCGGCTTGCCGTGGTGCCAGACTTGGGCGGCCACCCCTTTACCGATGGGGATGCCTTCTTGCCACTGGTCAGCCAGCCAAGCCTTGTCAAAGCGCGGCGGGTTGGTGAACCCGACCAGGCGCCAGCGGCTGACCGGCGCCGCCTCAACCCACAGGGACTGATTCACCACATGGCCAGCGGCCAGGCTGTCATAGCCCTGACGGTTCTGCTGGCTGACCGGCAGCCCCTCGGCAAAGCGTTGTTGATTGGCCATGAACGTCTGGGGCATCTGCTCGCCCAGCTCAGCCACCTGCTGCTGATGCGCGGCGGCCTGTTGCCACAGGGAGCGGCTGGTTGCCTGCTCGGTGCCTGCCTTCTGCCATTCGCTACTGAGGGCCTGGGAATGGCGATCAGCCCGATCCCAAACATCCCCCATTGCACTGGCAGGGCCCCGGAATACGTTCTGGTCATACTCCCCGGCGATCACCGGCAGCGGGGCGCGGGATATGATGGCCATAGTGCATTCAATGACTAACGCGCCGACCAGCTCCCCATGACTATGGGTGTGGCTGGCAAGCACCGCATCAAGCACCACTGAGCCGCCCAGCATCACGCTGGAACGATGCGGGGCACCAGCCAATACCGATGACAACACCAGACCCGGTGACACACTCAGGCGTGGCGGCAAGTTGGTACTATTCAGGATGCCTACCAGGCGCACCACGTCGGACTGGTTCAGCTCCAGCTGGCCATTGATGCTGCGAGCCTTACGCAGCGCTAGGCTGGCATCCTTTCTGGCCATATGGCCCCCCGGTTACGGTTCAGTGATGGTGGCGGTATTAATGCGGATCAGCGCACCGGCAAAAAACTCCGCTGCGGGCAGCTCCAGATCGGCGCCGCTGCCCGGCACCCCGACATCGAGATCCGCCACAAAGGCTCCATCCCGGTCAACAATGCGTCCCCAGGTGGGAGCTACGCTGGCGGTGGCCATCTGCTCGGCCAGGGGTTTCAGGGTCAGCACCCCACCAGCGATCGTCTTGGCGCAAGGGTGGCTGAACGTCAGCGCCACCAGAGCAAGTTGGTCAGTCGTGGCCGCCCCCGGTGCTGGTTTGGTGCCGGTATAGATGGTCAGCTTGGCACTGGCCCCGCTGCCCGTATCAATGGCCGTGGCCAATAGCTGGGCGCGACTGGTGCGCAGCCTTTCGGCATAGGAGATCATGGTTATTTCCTCTTGAGCGGGGCAATCATGGGGAACGGCGCCGGCGCCACGCCACCACCAGGCGGGTAGGGTTTTGGCGCCTGATAGTCAGCGGCTACGGCGTTGTAGTCGGCGGGGCCATATGCCGGGTCATCCTGGGCGACCACCATATAACGGCGATTCAGCCACAACAGATCGAACCGATAGACCCCATCCGCTGCGCGGCTGTAGGTCTCGCCAACCAGTTCGCCATCCTGGGTGAAGCAGAGCACCCGGCGCCGCACCCCCATCCCGCTGATGGTCACCGTGCTTTCAATAAACCCCTGCTCCACGTTGCGCACCCCATCGCGGATCCAGAAGTAATCCCGCCCCTTGCAGATCACTCGCTGGTTCATCTGCTGGATACTCAACGGCCCAGGATAAAACGACGGTTTCCCTTTCCACGCCACATCTTGCGGCAGGAACTGGGCGCGGGTCTCCTGGTTGGCCACGGTAACGGTCATCGGGGTGGTGAACAGCACATAGGTAAACTCGACCTGGAGTGGGACAAATTCAGTCCCTATCCTGGCCAGGCGGTCTCCCGGTTGCAGCTCTATCCATATCTTGTATTGCGATGAGGCAATGAATTGCGTTGAGCGGGTAAACACCTTGGTCTGGTAGTAGCCAAACACCTGCCCATTGATAGCAGCCAAGCCGAGATAGGGCGCATCAGCTGGCCCTTGAGTGGTCACCCCGCCGACCGTCAGCACCGCCATACCATTGAAGTAGGCCAATTTGGCAACCACAGCGCCAGTCGCATCAAACAGGACCCCAGTCTGACCAGGCAAAATCCCCCTGGCCAAGACGTAGGATGGTGCAGTGCCAGAAGCGACCAACCCGACCCCTGATTGATGTTCAATAGCCGCACTGGCTGGCAATACCAGATCCGGCTGCAACGCGGTGTACTGCTCTGCCGTTAGCGCCGCAAAGTCCCCATTAAACCCAGGTGGCCCGCCTGCAATGCGCAAATAGGTTTCAGCACGGCAACCGTTGCCACCTGTATAGGTCTCGTAGGAGCGCATATTGCTAAAACGCAGGGTCGTCACCACCGCCATATTGCAGGTCAGGGTAAATGACTGATTGCGATGCTGACCGCCATCATCGGTGTAAATCAGGCTGGTTGGGGTAAAGGTCAGCTCACCATAGGTGCGCGGGTATGCATCTCGCTGGGTGGCTTTGGTCAGGCTGGCAAGGCTTGGGCCGTACCATAGCCCGCTGCGATAGGTACCATCTGTGCGGGTGCGAAGGGCGGCGACCACATTGCCCGCCGCATCCAGAAACTCCAGATCCATATCACACAGGTCGTTAGTCCAGCAGGCGTTGGATGCCCCAATCTTCAACCGATACCCAATGGGCTTGAACGGGACAGACCCACCCCATACGCCGGTATCAGCGGCACTGCTCTTGTTATAGGCATAACGGAACAACCCGATATCGGCGGTATCGCCAAACCAGTCGGCCCATTCCGCCCCGCTGGTCGCGGTTACATCAAGCGCGGCATCGTAGGTAATGGTCTGGGCGGCCGATAACATCAGCCACCCTTTTGACGGCAAGAACGTCGCCATGGCTTACCTCCAGGGCCCAGTCAGGTCAAAGCCCATCAGGCAGGTCTGCCCAGCGGTATAGTTATCTTCCTGAAACCCCACCCTGACAAACCGCAACAACTTGCCAGGCATGGCAGGCAGGTCTTTGAAGTTCTTTCTGTCCCATGCACCTATGGTTGCAAACGGGCACACCAAACCGGGCAAGTACCCACGCAGGTGGTTGCCACTCTCGATCACCATGGTGGGATCCTGGGTCACATAGAAACCGTTGTCCGGGCCGTTGGGGATGTTCAAACCGTTACCGAATCGGCCAAACAGCCCTTTAATAAACCAGTTGGTGGCTCCGAATAGCTGGTGATATGGCCGGGCAATTATCCGGTGGCTAGCGTTGTCAAAATTGGGATACAGGTTGCCCCAAACCGCCCAACTAGACGAACCCTGTTGCCAGTTACGCCCCTGCTCATTGGCATTGGTAGTCGGATAGATGTTAATCACGGCATGATAGCGGTCGCCTGGCCGAACCGAACGGATATAGCCAAAGCTATACATAAACTGGTAGTTACCTGCCGCATAAGCAGGCATGAAGTAAAACAGCTGGCTATCACCCACCAGATCCCAACGCCGGTTGGAAAAGCGCCCGGTACAAGGCCAGCGCCACTCCCCAATATTGGTGTAACTGTTGATATCCACCACATCCTCAACCATCGCCACCTTGGCCAGATAATTGAAATAGTTTGGCCCCATCCACCCCGTAAACGCCGAATTGTCGATGCGCAGGCTGACATTACCCGACTCACTGACGTTGGTGGGGCGCACGATAAAGATCTTGCCGTCACCGCTCTCATGGGTGATCGTCCAGCCCAGCGGCGCCACCTTCATGGTCATGGCTGCGCCAGAACCGGCAGCGCCGGGGTTGCCGCCATCCAGCTCAAACCAGACCTGAGTGGCCGTGACCTGCATCACCCGATGCTCGCCGTTGTAGGCGGCAGGGGATACCCCCTCGACCTGAACAACTGAGTCTTGCAGATAGGTATGCCCCCCGGTAAAGGTCGCAACCGCCCACCCCTTGGCGGCATCGAAAGCCAGCGCGTTGATGGTCAGGGTGCCAAAGCCGGTGACCAGTACCGCCTTGAGCAGCGCCGCCAGGGCGCCCTCTGCGGTATCGCCCAGACTAGGTGCGCCCTGCATCTCGCTTGCAAACCATTTGACCTTGTATTCAGCCATCACTTTTCTCTCCACGGGCAAGGCGCAACGCCTCACCGGTTAACGGTTGACGTTGCCCCTGAGCTGGGCCTCGAAACGGTCGGTATCCACCGCTGCCACCGACTGCAAGATGGTGCGGATAAACCAGATCGGGTAATTGGCGGCGTAGGTATTGAAGCGCAGCACGTTGCCAGCTGCCCAGCCTGCCCCCCAACCGCGCCGGTCAAGCCTGAAATAGGGCTGGCCGTTGTTGGGGTTGATGGGGGCAAAGTCGGTATTCACGTCCCCCACCGCAATTTGGCCCACATGCTCGCCGACCAAAATAAACGTGGTGGTGCTCTGGAAGATGATGGCCCAGCGCTCTTGCAGGGTCGCCCGGTTGGTCACCACGATCGGGAAGTCCGTGTCGTTGTATTCCGCCGTACAGGGGTCGCCAATCAAAAAATCAGACCAGTTATTTGTCCAGGTGCGTTGGTCGAACAGCGCCCCATAGCGGGCCCACAGGTCACCGATGATCAGGGCGCTGGATACCAGAGTATCTGCCGCCTCATAGTTGTGACTGAGGGGCCGAGCCAGGGTGATGCGGCCCGAGATCTCCACATCAGTGGCCAGGCTCATATCCTCAATCCGATGAACCACGGTTAGCGGCTCCACATAGCCGGTTAGGTTCAGCGGGGTGGCCAAGGTCACCATCCCGCTGCTCATGTTGACGCTGTAGAGCTGCGGCGCCAGCTCCTTGCCGTTCTTGTCCTCTACCCGGCAATAGGCCAGCCGTTCGCGCCCGGTGCTGAGCTGCTGCCCGGCCTGTACCCCCATGGGGAAGGCGCTGCGCTGGGTGGAATGCACCACCACTATGTACCCCTTGCGAATGAAGGGCACCCGGCCATCGGATGGCAGGCGCACCGGATCCAGCTTGATCAGATCCGCATCGAGCGGCAGATAGCTATAGACCACCGCATTAAACCGGATGGTGTCAGCCACCACCGACAAGGGGCGCCAGATCTTGCCATCGACCACCCTATCGGGGTCATACCAGGGTTGACCCTCATTGCCCGCCGCCGTCACCAGGCGGCCAAAGCGCACCGATACCACCCCAGTCTGATAGTCCACCTTGCCAGTTACATCCGTGCTGGTGATGGTGCCATCGCCGTTGGCGGTCACCTCGAACCGGCGCCCGTCTGCGGTGTTGCCACTCAGGTAGAGGCTGGATGGCGCAATGGGGGCCCCCGGCGTTCTGAATGTCACCTCGTCCACCGTCTGGGCCACCAGGCTGGTGACCAGCGAACTCAGGGCAGGTACGGGCGCCGCGCCTGGGTTCCAGACCGTGACAGTCGCCTTGCCGGTAGCGTAATCCAGTGTCCCGGCCTGCTCACCGGCTCCGGTGGCGGGGTCGATGTTGCGATAGAGGATCCCCTGCCTGTCCACATAGACCGACCCACCCAGGACAAAGCGCACTGAGTTGGCCAAGATCGCCTCGCCGTTGCGCGGGGTGATATCCAGCACCAGCGGGGTGGCCTTCACGGTATCTTGGCCCGCTTGGCTTGCATTGTTGCTGCGGTACTCCACCTCGACCCAACCACTGTCGTCCACCGGGAACAGGTAGGCGGCCTGCACATAGTAGATTTCAACCAACGTCCAGCGCTGGCGGGCAATGGTGTTGCCGTGACCATCGCCATAGGTGCCGATGGTGCGCCACTCATAGCGGGTTTTCGGAATGCCGCCCTGGCCATCCGGCTTGATGGTGATCTGGCCGGTGGTGTAGTTGACGGTGCCCCGTTCAACCCCTGCCGCATCCAGCAGCTTGCCCGCGCCGTTGTCGCGCACACTGATGATCGGGTCACGGGTAGCGATCACCAGTTCGGTGTCGTCCTTCACATCCTCATAAAGGGCATTCCAGCGCACCGAGACCATTCTGGGGGTCAGGTTCTGCTTGGTCAGCTGCAGGGTGATCGTCCCATCCGGGTTGCGGGCCGGGTAGTCAAAGCGTTGGGTATCCGGGTCGCCGTACTGGTAAACAACCTGGTACTCCTGGCCGCCATCTGGCAGGGTTGCCACCCGCAGGGCCAGATCGCCGGTCACATAATTGATGGTGCCGGTGGCATCGCCGGTCAGCTGGCCCGCCCCGTTGTCGATGGCGGTTTTGGTCGCGCCACCGGCTTGCCAGGTCAGGGTCAGGCTGTTGGGGGTGATCCCCTCATGGGCCAGCTTATGGGTCAGCTGCACCGGATCCAGCACCATGCTGGCACGGTTGAGGTAAGAGACCTTGGTACCCCAGCTGAACATGATCGCGCTGTTCACATCCGGCAGCGCCCCCAGGGTCAGCACCACAGAGCCGGTGGTGAAGTTGAGCAGGCCAGAGCCATAGGATTTGTCCTGGCCAAACAACTCCCCGCGCCCGTTGTCTTTCAGGTCGTACCATTTGCCCTGGGCCAGATAGCTGACAGTCAGCGAACCGGGGCAAGGGGTGGGCAACAGGGTCGCGGTGTAGGCATAGCCCCGGTTGTTGGCGGCGATCTGGATCTGGGCCGTGTCAGCGATGCGCGATGGCATCACTGCCGGGCGAAAGCTCACGGTTTTGCTGGCCGCGCCATAGTTCGGGCACTGGCTGTTGAAGGTCAGCAGGCCGCGCCCATAGTCGATAGCCCCCACCACGGTACCGACCAGGAACAGCTCGCCGCCCTTGTCGGTGATCACCGCCGCGCCGATGGTGACCGATACGCTGCCCGGCATGGCACCAATCCCCAGGAACAACCCCTGACTAGGGCTGACCGGTGAGGTGGTGGTGAAGGTGTGGGGGCTGCCCACCCCGGATTCCAGCAAGGCGCCCAGCTCACCGGCAGCGGTCAGATCCACCACCGGAGTTTCACTGCGGGCACTGGGTACCAGCTGGGTGAAAATGGTCTTGGCCTGCACCCGCATTGCACCCAGCGCCGCATCCGCGACCAGCTTGGTGGTCGAAAAGTAGTTGGCGGCATCGGCCACCACGGTTTCCCGCAGGGTGGTCTTGGTGGTTGCCTGGTCATAGGGGCTGGGCTGCTCCCCTTCAAAGGTGTGGCGCAGCGGGTCAGTGATCACGCAGGTGACCACGTTGCGGGTGAACTCACCCTGGTAGCCAGCCACACCGAACTTGCGCAGCTCGGCGGTTACCCGGTCAACCCGCACATACTGCTCAACCTCGTTCCCCTTCCCTTCGTTGCCGACCAGCACCAGCACCTCCCCGATCTCCGGCAACCGCACCTCAATCCGTTGCAGGATGCGGATCGCCCGCTGCCCTTCCAGCTGGGTATCGTAGAGCACCCCCTGCCACTTCGGGCCTCTGGCCTGATAGCGCTCCAGGGTGTTGCGGGCGTTATCGCGGGTGTCGTTGTGGTCTTTGGTGGTCATCAGCGTCAGGTTGACGCTGGGGTCACTGGGTGGCAGCAATACCATGGCATTGGCGCCATAGTAGGTGTCGGTGTCGTCCGTCTGCACCGCCAGAAACGCCTTGCGCATATTCACGGTGCCATAGGCCCGATCCATGTCGCTGATATCGGGAAACATGCTGTTATGGTTACCGCTGATGATCTCGCGGCCAGTGATGCGACCACCGCCATCATCGGTATCAACCAGGCGCTGGCTGGCCAACAGCACAATATCGCCAGAGAGAATGGTCATGGGGTTACCTCTGTGAGATTCAGGGTCAAGGCATAGGGGTCGCCCCCTTCCGGGTCTGCCATCTCGACCAGTGGGGTCGCCACCACGCCAGGGCGGCGCCACACCACGGTGCGGGCCACACCATCGAGCAGGGTCAACGTCATCAGCTGGGCCACCTGCGCCTCTAGCACCTTGATCTCCTGCACCTTAGCGCGGGAGCAATGCCCGCTCAGGGTCAGCGGCCGTCCCTCGGGCTTGGCGGTCTCCTCCACCAACAGGGCGCCGCTCAGGGTCGGGGTCACCACCTGCTCGACCGGCGCCCACTCGAACTCATCGCGCCAGACCAGATCATCTGGCAGCAGCACGCTGTTTAAGGTCACGTTCATTGGCGAAGTCCTTGCTGCTTAAGAAGGGAAATCAGGGCATTCGCATTGGCCTCATCGGCCTGCAGTTCGGCCGAGCCCCCTGCCCCTTTGAGCTCGATGGTGATCCGCTCGGACAAGGGCCTGCGTGTCCCTGGGGTGTTGGTGCTGGGGGTAGATGGCTCTGCAGTTAGGACTGGTAGCTGGGCGGCGGCCTGATTGGTTTTGGCACTCTCTTTGGCCAACGCTTTGTTGAGCTCCTCTTTAAGGCGGGCCTGCATCGCCTCCATCTCTTTTTGGAACTTCTCGCCGTAATACTTGCTCCACTCGCTGTAGGCCGGAATATCCTTGACCTTCTGGCTGTAGCGGGCCAGCTCCTCCTCCACACCGGCCAGGGTATTGGCCAACCCCTCGGCATTACCGCGCAGGCTGTTGATATCCACGCTCTTGTAGTAGAAAGAACCGGCGTTCACGGTGCGGGTGATATCACCTCGACCACCGCCCCCGCCACTACTGATGAGGCTGGCATTCGTCTGCTTGGCTTCATCCTGTACCCCTTTAAGCCCCGCTCGCATCGCATCGGTGGCCCCTTTGGCCCGTGCGGCGGCCTCGTCAAAACCATCACCAATGGCTGCCACGGCCTGCTTGGTATCGCCACTTCCCCCTTTCACCTTGGCCATGGCATCGGCGGCGATGGCCATGGAGCGGGCCAGCGCATCCCCGGTGATCTTGCCCTGGGCGGCCAGTTGCTTCTGACGCACGATCACCGCATCGATCTCGGCGGTGGTCTTGGCGCTGTTGTAAGCGGCGGCCAGCGCCTCCTCGATGGCGGCACTACTGGCGCCAGTGTGCGCCACTAACACATCCAGGGCGCCGATGGTCTTCTGAAAGCCCGCACCGATACGGCCATTGGCCTGCTCGAAATCGAGGCCGAGCACCTTAAACGCCTCAGCCAGTTTGGCTGGGCCATCAGCTGCGGTTTGCTTGGCCACCGCATTGATCTCGGCCAGATAATCACGGGTACTCTTGGCCTCATTCCCCAGCGCTTTAACGGCGGCGGCGCCTTGTCGCCAGCTTCCAGTGGCCTCGTCGTAATGCACCTTTCCCTCGGCGACCAGGCGATCAAGATCCGCCATGCTGGTGATGGCAAAACCCAGCTCCGTTGACAGGGCGGCAAACTGACCATTGAGGCGGGCCTGAGTCTCGGAGCGCAGCGCTTGCGCCTCCCGGAGTGCCAGCTCAGCCTGCACCAGCTGACGCAGGGCGGAGGCGAACTGGGTGATCAGGATGATGGACTCGACTGCCACGGCGGCCAGCAGCCCCTTGACGGCTGCGCCCAGTACCCTGATCCCTATCGCAGCACCGGCTGCTGCCGTGCCCGCAGTGGTCATGCCCCCTGCTGCTGTCGCTGTCGCCACCGGCATGGCGATAAACTGGGCATAAAGACCGCGCAGCTCGCCGATCCAGCTGGCAATTTTTAATCCCCACCAAGCCTGGGCCAGCACGGTCAGCGCGGTGCGCCACTCATAGAGGGTCTGGATCAGCGACTTGAGGGTTTCCCCCATGGAGATAAAGCCATCGGAGAGGCGCTGCGCCCACTCCTGCAAGCGACCATCATTGGCCATCCTGTCGAATTCAGCGTTAAGGTTGGCCAGCTGGTTTTTGAGCCAGGCCAGCGCCCCGCTCTCTGCCACCATCCGGTAAAACTTGGCGAGGTTGTCCTGGGCATTGGAGATAAGCCCGGAGAGCAGACTCATGTTGTCGGCAGCCGCACCGCGCGATTGGCTGGCAATCTCGTTCATCAGGGCAGAGATGGTCTCGCGGCCCAGCTTGCCTGCCTCAGAGAGCTTCTGCAGCTCGGCGGTATTCTTGCCGGTCACCTGTTCCAGCATCTGCCAGACCGGCACGCCCCGCTCAATCAGCTGCAGGATCTCCTCACCCTGCAGCTTCTGCTTGGCCCAGGCTTGGCCAAGGGCCAGGGAGATGCCCTGCACCTCTTCAAAACCGCCGCCCAACTTGAACGCCTGATCGACAATGCCCTGCATGGCCCCCGCCATAGGGTCGATGCCGAACGCCTTGAGGCGCACGAATACCTGGGTGACTTCACTGAGCTGCAGGGGGGTGTTCTTGGCAAAGTCCTGGATCCAGGCTGACGCCTCTTTGCCACCGGCAATCGACCCCATCACCGCCTTGAGCTGCACATCGAGGCGCTCGGCCTGATCGCCAGTCTGGAACATGGCCATCAGTTGGCTGGTGAGGGTCTGGATACCGAACCAGGTACCTGCCAGCGCCACCAGGCGCCCGGTCAGACTGCCGATGGCCCCTTGAAAACCACCAGCATGCTGACTGCCCTGGCTGAGCTCGCGGCCCAACCGTTCGGTCTGGGCGACACTTTTGGTCAGCTCACGCTGCAGGCGCTGCTGTTCCTGGGCAAGGTTCCTGGTATCGAGCCCGGACTGCTTGAGCCCTGCATGCAGGCGGGTATGACTGGCTGACTGAGCGACCAGCTGGCGCTCCAGCTGCTTGACCTCGGAAGTCAGCAACCGCTCTTGTTCGGCCAGCGCCTTGGCATCACCGGCGCCTGCTTGGCTTGAGCGACGCAACTGCTCCAGCTTGTCACGGCTGAGCACTGTCGCCAGTTCGAGCTGGGTCAGGGCGGTCTTTGAGTCATTGAACTGCTGGATCAACGCCTGCTGGCGACTTAACGCTTCGAGGGTTTCAACCAGTTGCGCCGTTTCGGCGGCCGTCTCATCCGAGATCGGGCCCAGCTCCTGCACCTCACCCGCCAAGGCGGCCAGGTCTTCCCGGCCAGTGACTTTAGCCGCCAGCTCCAGGGCAAGTTTGAGGGTGGTTGAGGTGGACATGGGGCATTCCGATCAGATTCAGATATGCCACATGGTAAAGGGATGACAAAATGAGAGGGTTTATGGCGAATTACTGAGATGTTTCACAGGAAATTCATGACCGTTTTGGTTATGCTCCCTCAGTTACTATTCCGGCGATTTAACATTGTCAAACAAGATGAGGTAAGGCAGATGCACCTTCAGATGGCTAGTGAACTTAGGTTTCCCATGGGTGCTACGACACCGCTTAGTGAACAATCCTTAGACGATTTTCTGGCTCTTATAAGTAGAGTTTCAGGGCCTCAAAGCCGAAAATATATTTTAGAACTCTTTAAAAAAAATTTTTGCCATGCATCTAGATGTTCTTACTCCCCCAGCTCTTCGTTAGACTGGGCTGAATCAGATATGGTTTCTCGGGCACAAGATGCCGCCAATGATGCCCCCAGCTTTATAGAAGCCGTATATAACTCTCTAACCCAGCTAGCTCAGCTTGATGCAACTGTACCAACAGTAAATCATATCAATCAGATCCTAAGAAAAAATCAAGATCCCTTTGAGATTAATGGTAACGAGTTAACCAGAACAGTAGGTGGTGTTCCAGTGCCTGCACCGTGCGAGTCAACATCCACAACCGTTATACGAGCTTTAGAAGATGCAAAAACATTGATAGGAACTCTAGATTCATCAAGTGCTATTGATCGCGCACACACAGCACTTCATGGATATTTGAAAACACTTTGCTCAGATGCTCAAATTGACCTGCCTAATAACCCCTCTGCATCCACAGCATTTAAAGCTCTAAGGAAAGACCATCCAGCGTTACAGGCATCAGGGCATAGAGCAGAGGATATTACAAGAGTTCTTAATGCTTTTGCTGTCTCCATTGATGCTTTTTCAACTCTTAGAAATAACGCAAGCCTTGCACATGTCAACGAGTTATTAGATGTTCCAGAGGCAACAGCAATAGTTAATGCGATGTTTACTGTTTTTACATATGTACAAGATAGTATGCGTAGGGCTATAAGCTAAATTAACACAATAAAATAATAACTTCACACCTGATAAGATTATAGAAAATAGCAGGTTTCCCAACAGTTCTCATTCCCCCCTCTTCACTCGGCCACCTGACGACTCACATAGAAGGGGCGGCCTTGTCATACATGGCTGCAGCCCCTGCTCGAGCTCGATAGGTTTGCAGCTCATATAGTCCACCGCCTTCTTGGTGAACCGACTGGAACGTGACACAACCAATTTGCTCACTCTCCCAATGGCAACACAACAACTTGTCATTTCTGACAGTGGCAAGTGGGCCTGGACGATCGATACTCAGATTCACTTGAGCAAAGGTACAACATGAATGCATCAATTTGGCGTCTGGCATGAGGGGGGGCACCACACCATACAAGGGCTGCCGATCCTGAAACATTTACTGCGATCACTCCATGGCGATGTGATGGTACGCTATGTCTGCCGTGCCGATACGCCTTGCACCCTGTTCCTGACTATCAAGGATGGCGTGCCATACCAGAAGTTTAAGGAGGGAACTCCGCCTCTGGACTGGCAGTGGTTAGAGAACTCCATCCTTCCCCTTTCAGCCTCATCTCAACCACTGGCCATGATTAAACGGCTAGCATTACGCTAAATGCCAAGCCTCACCCTACCAGATAGCACACACCAACTTTTTCCAGCGGCTCAAACTCCAAAGCCTACTTTCAAGCTTGAGAAGGTGGAGATCGGGCATTCCTAAGAGATTCAGATATGCCCTATGGCAAAGGGATGGCAAAATGAGTGGGTTTATGGCGAGTTTTGGAAACGTTAGGACTGTACATGCTCAATTTGGAAAAAAACTATCTATCTCGAAAATGGCTTATCTTGGTATTGTTTATACTATTTATATGTGCACCGCTCATTTTTTATTTCATTGTTTTTGGCCCAGCATCAGGGTTCAGTATATCTAGAAATGATCAAGCATGGGCTAATTTTGGTAGTTACCTAAGTGGTACAGTTGGCCCATTAATATCAATAGGTGCTTTCATTGGTTTATTCATAACCATAAAACAACAACAAGAGTCATTATCTGTACAAGCAAAACAATTAAATATACTTGAGAAGCAGCGAAAAATAGATAGCATCCAAGCAAACATAAATGAGCAATCAAGAAACATTGACTCTCTACTTCATAGCAAAGTAACTGCAATAATAGGAGGCACTGAGGACTCTCGGCTAAGCCTACTACAAATCATTGTATTCACATCAGAAATTGTCTTTCCAAAAGATCCTGAAATGATGACTGAAGATGAGAGGCATGAGCTATTCCTTCAGCATGAATATAGAAAAAATGCAAATCCAGATATAACTAGACTAGGATTTGAATTCAATCTTCTGTGCAATTACTGGGATTTTTTTGTTTCAAATGGAGGTGATACTTCCGTTATTACCCTACAGAAAAGAAAATATGCTTACGCCCTTACATACTTAAGATATTGCGGCGTGCGATATCAAACTATAGACAAGCATTTTGATTTTCAAAAATTACGTGCGCTATGTATTAATGAGTATCAATTCGAAGACATTTGGCAGCTATTCGATGATTGAGTTAATTAACTTAATTTTATGAAAACAGCGGGTCTCCCCGCTGTTCTACTATCTAACATCACGCCGTCACTGGTCTATCCACATAGAAGGGGGCGGTTTCACCATCCACGGCCAGCAACTCTCCCTCCAGCTCAATCTCGATGGGCTTGTCGCTCATAAAGTCCACTGCCTTCTTGGGGGACAAGCTGGCACGGGGCACCGTCAGTTTGATGGCCTCTCCGCTGACAATACTGCGGCCATCGAGCAACAGTCGCGCCTTGATCTCCGGCTGGATGTTGCCCGCGATGCGGGTACCAGTCACCGCGTTATAGGTACCGCTGACCGTCAAGCTGCCGCCGTCCGCCACCGAGCCACCCTTGATCGCCCGTACCAGCCCGAGCGCATAGTTAACCTCGATATCGGTACCCACTACCAGCGCCGTGGCCCCTTCCTTAATGGCCAGGCCAGTCGAGGCAATATTGCTCTTGCCCAGCTGGGCCCACTTCGGCCAGGCGGGCAGAACGACCGGCAGATCAGTCAGTGTCCCAGCCCCCTGATTGATGGGGCTCTCCAGACCCATAAAGGCAGCGGCCAGCAGCACGGGCGGGATCTCGGTGGTCTTGATGGTGACCATGGCTGGCTTGGGAATGTGGTAGTTCTCCCGCGCCTGACCGTATTGCCCCTTGCGCTTGCTGGGAATCGAGATCTTCTGGCTGTCGGGTTTCACTTCCAGGTTATCCACATCGATGGGGCCAATCACCCCGGCCGAGACCCCGTTGGTAAAGGTCTCGATAAAGAGATCCCCTTCCAGGTGCAGTGTTTCGCTCATCATCGCTCTCCTTTGAATTTCACTCGGGTAGTAAAGGCAAGCGGCAAATAAGCCGCACCGCCGCTGTAACTGGGTTTGACCGGTGGGGTTTCGCGGCGAAAGGTACTATCACCACATGCTCGCCCACTGACGGCCTGCAGGATGCGGCCAAGCCACACTCCGGCACTGACCTCCTTGGGGCTGGCACGATGCACCAGCACCAGCAACCAGAGCTGATCAAAGCTGCTGGCCCGGCCTGACTGGGTGCCTTCGCTCTCACGTTCGCCCTGATAGACCACATGCACCGCCGGACTGTGCTGGCCCAGATTGGCGATGGCCGCCACATCGGTGGCCACAAACACCTCCTTGAGCCCCGCAGGTTTGAGGGGAGCCAACAGCTCACGCAGCCGCTCGCCCGCCTGCAGGTAGTCGAGTTCGGTACCAGACTGGTTGGCAAGCTGGCTCATAGAAAGCCCCCCTTGTCGCGCCCCTGACTCCGGCCAAAGACGCGCCCATCCGACTGCAGTTGAGCCAGGTTCTGGCTCTCCAGGGTGGCCCCATCGGATGCCAACCCCAGCGCCAGTTCCCCCTTGCCAACCGATTTCAGAAAGGCCAGGGCAGCCTCATTGCGCTTGCCTATCTGCTCCGGTGCCTGTTCACCATAGAGACGGTGACGGGCGATATCGGCGCAGATAGGTACCAGGGCACTCGGGATATGGGCCAGCGGCAAGGGATAGCGACCCGCCAGATAGCCATCGATCAAGGCTCCGGCATCCTGCAGGGCGATGGTGATGGCCGCCTGATCCAGCTCACCGGTCGGCGTCATGGCCAGGCGCAGCAACTCAGCCTCGCCAAAGCGGATCACCATGTCATTGACGCTGGCATACATATCACTGCTCTCCGTTCTGGCCAGATGACGGCTCATCCTTGACCGGGTATTGCACTTCGGTCGCGGCGATCGCGGTCACCAGTTCGGCCTTCTTGAGCTTGGCCACCTCCGGGATACCCATCTGCAGCGCCAGCTCGCGCAGCTCATCGACCTTCATCTCGGCCAGCGGCGTAACCTTGCCAGCCAAGGTGGCAACCCCTGCCAGATAGCCCGAACCGGTCAGGACGCCCAGTGTTGCGTCCAGATCCCCAGGCGCCGATGGTGCATCACCTGCCTGAAGGCTGGCGTCTTCAGCCAACCGGACGACCACCAGACGCGGGTCGTTCTCCAGGATCGCGCACTGCTCAGGCGACACAACCATCTCAGACTTGCCCGGTACAATCGGCAGGCCCGCGCGAAAATAGACCTGACGAACTGTTGACGTAATCCCCACTCGAATAGCCAGTTCCATCTCTTGTTCCATCTCATGTTTTCCTCGTCGTATCTGATAGAGAGGCTGTTTAAACCGGGGGTTAAACAGTGCCTGGCAGCTGTTTAACCCCGCTTTAAACAGGCATCACGCAGGGTTAGAGGTAGTCAGCCACCACCAGCTCCAACTTGCCTTTCAGCTCGTTGCTGCTGCTGTTCGACAGCTCTCGCTCCAGCATCTGGGTCGCCAACTTCTCAAGAGAGGGCGGTACCACCAACATGGTGGCCTTCACCCCAAGCTTGCGGCCGCCATCGGCTTGAAACTCCCGCATCTTGGAAAAGGAATCCCACAGAGTGTCGGGGGTCAGCGCCCGCTTGTTGGCAAAGGCCAGTTGCCAGAAGCCAAAGCCTGCAGCATCACGGCAATCGACCCCGTAGCGGAACTCCTTGCGGGTGAACACCGCCTCGTCATCGATCTTGGTCATAGCGACCAACTCCGGTGACTTGCGATCCTGGAAGATGACCGGCTTGAGGGCGCGGCTGGTATCGAGCAGGAACCAGGGCTCCCCTTGGTAACCGGCATCCACCACCACGTTGGCAGTCATCACAGGGGTACCGGTACCATCGGCCTTGGGATAGACCGGGTGATCGGTGTCGAAGAAATACTGGCTGTCATAGCAAGGCGTGGTGAAGCCAGCACCGAGCAGACCGAAACAGAGCTCATCGGGGTGAATGCCCGCCGAACGGCCCATCTCGGCAAACATCGGAGCGTAGATACCCAGCTCATCATCTGCGATATCGTTGCGATCGACAGCCACAGTGGCCTCGAAGTCTTCGTTGACGATCTGGTAACCGTGCGCCTTCATCGACTCGATCACCCGATCACCGACCCACTTGCGCAGACTGGGGAACTTGCCCAACCAGCCATAGGTGTTGGACTTGGTGGTCGATTTGATCACGGTGGCGATCTTGGTGTACTGGGCAGGCGCTTCACTCTTGGCGTCTTCAAAGTTCTTCTTGAAGCCGGTGAAGAGGGACTGCAACAGCGCGGGTGTAATCATGGCCATACGGGTGTTCCTTCTCTGGATAAATGGCTTGGTAGGGTCTGCGCTTAAGCCTGCTTGGCCTTGGCAAACTCCTCGTAGCTGATACCGAGCTGGTCGGCGGCATACTTGTCATCCGCCGAGAGCACAGCCTCTCCCTTCTTCTCGGGCAGGGTCACCTGAGTGGTCTGGCTGGCGGCCAGGGCGGCAATCGCCGGACGGGGATCCAGCAACGCCTTGAGGGCAGCTACCCCTTTCTGGGAGGCATAGGCGGTCAAATACTCCTCTTCGGCGGCCACCACCTTGCCCTGGGTACGGGCTTCCTTGATCAGGGTTGCGGCATCCGTGGTTTCCACCTTGGCGCTTAAACTCGCTACCTGTGCAACCAGGGCGTTATAGGTCGCCACCGGAACGTACTTGGCCAGGTCAATCTGGCCACCCTGTTGCACCGGTTGGGCTTTGAGAGCAGCCAGGGCGGCTTCAGCGCTGGCGGTTTTGCCTGCCGCGCTTTGCAGGGTATCGAGGGCCGACAGCGCAGCCTGCCCCTGTTCGACGGTGAGCTCGCTGCCCTCTTCTACCTGAATGCCCAGCTTTGCCAGCAGGGCGAGCATTGCCTCGTTCATGGGTATCTCCTTGGTTACAGTGGCCAACTGGCCGGATTGATTGGTCTTGGGAGGTAAAGCACTGAGAGCTGCCAGAGCCTGCATACCCACCACACCGGGATCATTGGTGATGGCGGCCATCCGCAGTTCCAGCGGGCGGCCCTTGGCGTCATAGGGAAAGACGGCAGAAAGGAATCGGTACTCTTTGGCGGCCACCATGGCAGCCGCACGATCCGTCCAGCGCGGTTTGATAAAGAGGCCCTGCCCCTCGCGCCATTCGATCTCCTCACCGTTGAACCAACCGGCTGCTGGGGCCTCCTTGCCAGTCTTTTCGATATGGAGGGTCTGGTGGTCGTAGTCGATCAGGATGTCTTGCCCGAGCGCTTTGGCTCGATTGATCAGGGTGGTGGCGATGCTCTTGTCGAGCTGCCAGTGACCACCAGGAACATCAAAGGGACGGCCATCGCGGGCCTTGAACGGGCCGACCGGCAGCAACTGGTGCCAACCGTTGTCGCTCGGGCCAAGGGCTGCATCGAGCACGGCCAACCCCAGGGCGGTTGGTCTTGCATTCAAGATGGCCACGGCAATGGCGGAACTGGTGGCAGATAGGGGCATCACTCTCACTCCGGCTGGTCACAGCAAACCTCATTGCGGCCAGTGTCATCGAACTGAGAATTGGGTGGGGTTTATGGTGGGTTACTGCATCACGGGATGGATCGGAGGGTAAGCTGGGGGGCGGCGATACTGTTTAATGGTGTTTAAACTCCATTTTCCTGACCTATTCAGAGGGTAGACATGCCATCGTAGCCGCAAGGGGGCACCAGAGGCGCCCAGAAGCTCACGGAGCCTCGATGACCAAATATCCCGCCAGCGTCTCCAGCACGCTCTGTTTATCCCCGTCTGACAGCCCCAGAACACGGCGCTCTGGCAGGTTGATCTCTGGGCGCCCGAACTGGTGGGCGGCACCGTATACCATGGGCGTACCAAAGTAGAGGGCCTGGGGATCAACCTGATAGTCGAGGGTATCGCGCAGATCGTCGTTCAGACGCAGTATCTCATCGGCATGACGCGGCTTGCGGGCACGGTACTTCTCCGAGAGCGGGGCCCAGGGCTCACCTTCCGGGCTCTCTTGGGCATCCCAGCGATCCCGGTGTGACAGCAGCAGCCCTTCACCAATATCGGCCAGTGGCTCACTGAGATCACCGGTTTTCTGATAGAGCTTGGCCAGCAGTTCGTGGGCATCAGCCACCCCATGGTGGCTGATGGCAATAAAGCTACCGGCCATCAGAGCTCATCCTCAAAGGTGGTCATATAGTGCAGCGCTTCTTCATCTGCGTTAGCCATCGCGGCCTCCCAGAGATCCCCCATCAGGTCAGCTTCCTCATCACGGGCTTGCTCACACAAGGCATCCAGCGCCTTGGCTTGCGCCAGGGTAAAGGGGCCATCCTGTGCCAGCAGGGCGCTGGCTTGTTCCAGCAAGGTCATCATGTCGCTCCTTTATTTTTTGATCTCCGGGGCCACTAGCGGCCGCCTTTGGTAGTGGCTGCCGTTGCTTTGGCCAGCATAGCCTCCACCCCCTTGGCCAGTTCGGGAAAGTGCTCCAGCATGGATTCCCTCGCCAGCACCCAGGCGGCAAACGCCTCGGCAGCCATCTCTTTGCCATTGGTTCCGGCATATTCGGTAATCAGGCCGATACCGGTGAGATTGGGCTCCCCGGCCCAGAAGTGAACCTGATGGCCGAGCTCATGCAACCAGGTCGAGATCCGCTGGGCCGATTCCCCCAGTTTATCGCCTACATTGGCCGACACACTCCAATGACGGCGCAAGGCTTCACCACTGGCGCCTCTTGGTAGTAATTGGCGCGGGCCGCGATTAGCATGGGCATCAGCCAACACATCGGCAGCCGCCGCTTGCACCGCCTGCATATCCACCGTCTTCAAAGTATCGCCCCCCTTTACCTTGATAACCAGATGATCCCAGCTGGTTGCGGTAAAGCCGTTGACCCTGCTGGCCCGGCGCGAATAGTAAAAAGAGCGTACCAGATAGGGATCTTTGCCCAGGTAATCAGCAATAGCCTGGGCAACCTTGAGCCCTGCCGCGCCCTTCCCCATTTCGGTCTGCTTGATAAACAACGTTTTGACCGGATGCGCCTTGAGGAACGCCGCCAACGGTTCGCGCTGGGGGGCTGGCAACTTGGCCAGCAGATCACTCAAACCCTGTGCAGTGACACCTTTAACGCTAGAGAAGGCGCTATCCACCATCCGCTCTGGCAGCCGCTCGGCCAACGCTGGCTTGGCCGCTTCGCGCTTGGCCACCACCTTGGTCAGCTCTGCCGGAGTCTGGGGGCGATAATCAAAGCCGGGGTCGATACCTCTGGGGATCTTGTGCAACTCCCCGGTGGCCTTGTCCACCCACTCATATTCGCCATCGTCCGGGGCCTTGCCGACCACCAAGCCGCGCCGCTTGAGATCGACCTCGGAGAGCAAGAACTTCTTGCACTTGCAGCCATAGCCATTGCTCGGGCTGTGTGTCTCCCACCAGGGGTGATCCACCGGCAGCACCAGGTTGTTCCACTTGAGGTGCAACTCCCTGGGGTGCTCGGAGTCCCCATGACGATAGAGCGCATAGGGACGTTTGTGCTTGATTCGCTGGATCTGCTCTTCACGCCCGGCGTTATAGCTCTGGCGCAGGTTGGTCTCGAAGATAACCTGCGAACGCCAGGACGCGGGCCCGGTATGCTCCCAACCGTGGCGGGCCACAATCTCCTTGAACGCCTTCTGAAAGGCCCCGATGGATTGCCCTTCACTGATCGCCTTGTCTACCGCCCCGCGCAGGTCAGCTAGCAGATCGCTCTTGGTGGCTCCCGCCACCATAAAGGCGCGGTTATGGGCATCGCGCCACACATCGGCCCAGCGTTCGCTCGGCATATCGAGCTTCTGGCGAAAGAAGGCGATCGCCTCGGCAAAGGGCAAAGAACCATAGCGAACGGGCATCAGCGCCCCTCCTCCATCTCAAGCATCCCGAGCAGCTCGCTGGCGGCGATGGCTTGCGCCATCAGCGCCCCCAGTTCGTCATGGCTGAGCTCTGGTTCCAGTGCCAACAAGCCATCCCGGATCTCTTCCAGGGTAGTGGCTTGCATCACCAGCGCCTGGACAGCATCGGTCATCCCCGCCAGCAGAGGGGCCGCCTCGGCCTGCAGTCGGGTCAACTGAGCATCGTTGTTATCCCCCTTGTCGGCCTCACCGTTACTTGCAGCCAGCGCGGCCAGCCCCTTGTTGGCAAGCTGTGCCTTGAGCGCGGCCTCTCCCTGCCCGGCCTGCTTGTCCACGATGATCAGTACCTCTTCCCCCTCCTTGGGGGCCGGGATCTGCAGCTTATCCCGCACCCACTGCGCCGGGATCTGCATTCCCATCCCCACCAGGGCCCGCAGTGGATACGCCAAATCGCGCATATCCTCTGGCTCGGTCACATCAAACTCCAACCGGGGGCAGCGGCGCGGCCCCTGGTAGCTCTTGCCGTTCAGGGCATAGAGCGGATAGACCAGATCGCGGCTCAGGGTAGCGGCCAGCTGACGCAGGTCGGCATCCCGTACCTCCTGGCGCACCTCGTTATGGACATTGCCCAGGGCATTGGTCGAGCTCTTGCCATCGGCCTGTGAGGTCAAGGTGCCCCCCAGAATAGCCTTGCTCATGGAGCGCTCGCACCAATCCATCATCACCACAAACGGATCAGCCTGACCACTGGCGGCGTTCTGGAACTCAATCTCCATCCCGCGCGGAATAATGCCCCCGGCGTTATGACCGATGGAGAGCACCGCCTGCAGCAGGGTGGCCTTCTCTTTCTCGGTCGCTCCTTCCGGGTATTTGCCAAGGCGCACCGGCAGGCCGTAGATCTCCAGAAACTCCGCCAGATCCCGCACGCTGTAGTTCTTGAACAGAAACGGCCAGATCAGGGTACGGACAAGGCCGGTGCGGGCCAGATATCCCGATTTGGACTTGGCCTTGTGCAGCAGCCAGCCAAACGGGTTGAGGGCTACCCCTTCATGGCTGTTATCACGCAGCCGCAGCTGGTTGCGATCGTCCGGGTGGGTCTGAAACCAGGCGGGATCGCGCCAGATGATGCCCTTGGGAAGCTGCAACCCCTCCACCAGCTCCCAGCCGCTGAACTCCTGGGCACTGAACCCCTTGAGGATCCCGTCGGTGGCGTCAAAGATGGCATCATCCAACCAGGTGAAGTCCTCCAGCAGCTCCCGGATAAGCTCGGCATCGCGCTTCTCAGCCGGGGTGGCATTGCGAGGCGGCTCGATTGTCCAGCTCACCCCAAGCAGGGCACGGCGGCGTTTGCCGAGCTCACTCTGCAGGTGGGCATCCTTCTCCTCCATGTCTTCGGCCAGCTCGCACTGGGCGATCAGGCCCCCTTCCTCGGCCTCTTTCAGTGCAGCAGCCGCTTTGCCGGGGGTTAGCCCGATGGTCGGGTGATCGCTGTAGTGACGGCGCAGTTGGGCCAACTTGGCATCGTTCTCGGTCTGCGGCTCTTTTTCCAGGCTCATGGTTTTGCCATGGATATCAATGATCCTGCCCATTACCAGGCTCCTCGCTCATATCGGTGATAGTCATCGTTGTTGTCGCTGCCATGGTCATCACGTTTACCTGGTAGTGGGGTGAACTCGATGGCGCCCCCCTCCATCCAGCTGGCCCGCACCGCCATGGCCAAGGCCACCGCAAAGTCACCGTGGCGCTGTTGGCCCCCTTGGCCGGTGTTCTTGCCCTTATCGATCTTGGGGATGCCGTTGATGACCTGGATTTTCCCCAAGTCATCCTGCACGTCTGCATGGCGCGGGATGGTCAGGTTGCCATCCTCAAACTCTGCCTTGAGCTTGGGCATCCACTCCCGATACCAGGGGTCATTGAGCATCACGCACTCGATCATGCTGGCGCCCCAGCGCAAGCGGGCCGCCTCTGCCAGATAGCCGCCGTTACCGGTGGCATCGAAGGCCGCCGCCGTGAAACGGTGCAACCCCTGCAGCAGGTAGAACAGGATCTGGCGCTGACTCTCATAGGGGGCATTGACCAGCTCCACCACAAAGGGCACCCGTTTGCGCAAATTGGTGGCGCTGGAGAGTGGCACGAAAACCGACAAGTCCCCTTTGCGGGCGAAATCTTCCCCCAGCACATGGCGACAACTGCGATCGAGCGCTTCCAGACAGGGCTTGAGGTTCTCCTCGCACCAGATATCTACCACCGCCTTACGGGTCTCCTCGCTCTGTAGTTCGAAGTCTTTGGGGGCGGTAAAGCGCAGGATGGGGATATCCGGTTGCATCGCCCGCTCGATCAGGGTGCGCTTGATATAGACGCCGCTGCTCTGCTTGGGTACGCAGAAATACTCCTCAAGGGCATCCTCTTCGGTGGCGGTGGCCTTGAGCAGCCCCGCCTTCCAGGCGTCCTCTGCTTCCTGTGTCCAAAGGCCGCCCTTGACCTGGCAGATCCGGCGATAGAGCCCCTGGCGGCAAGCATCGTCCAGGCTGATGGTATGGATGGAATACTCTTTACGGCCCGATCGGCTGTCGTTGATGAGCTGGTTAAACAGGTTATCGACGCCGTTATGGGTACTGATCAACCGCACCTTGGCGCCCCACATGGTCAGCGCCATGGCGGCCTTGAGCACCTCGGCCAGTCGGTCGTGGAAAGCGGCCTCGTCGATGGTCACATTGCCCTGCATCCCCCGCAGGTTGGAGGGGTTGCTGGAGAGCGCCTGCACCTTGAAGCCAGAGGCGAAATAAACCACGAAGGTGAGGATCGCCTTATCCTCGTCGTCGGTGAACACCTCCTCCTGGATCTCACCGGCCGCCTTGTTGTACGCCTTGGCCCACATCGCCACCGCATCGATAAACTCGCGGGCCATCTCCTTGTTGCTGCCAACATAGAAGTGATGGCAACCGCCAGCCGTCTTGGTCTTGGAGGCCGTCAGGGCAGCATCGGCCGCCTCCGCCCAGGTGATACCGGTACGGCGGCTCTTCTCGGCAATCTTGAGCGGGCTCTCGTCGGCAATCCAGATCCGCTGGTACGGCAGCAACACCTCGTCGGGGTTGTATTCGGTACCCAGGGTCTGGGCCAACTGCTGGGCGATCGTGCTCATCAGGCAATCCCCAATATTTCACGGCGAATGGCGGCGGCGGCCTCACCACTCAAGCCCGCCTGAGTCACGATGGCTTCGGTCTTGGCGGCGATCTCTTCGGCAAATGCCTGGCGGATCTCTTTCTCCCGCTTATGACTCTGCATGGCGGTCGATTCGAGCCGCTGAGCCGCCAACATGGCATTTTTCAGCATGTCGATATCCACCGCCTCCTCCGGGTTCTGCACCTGAGCCAGCATCGCCTTGAACAGCTGGGAGCGGCCCAGCTCCAGAATGAGCTTGGTGGTCTCCCCCATCGGCTTGTCGCCAAGCTGGGAGGTCAAGGCGGCCGTGGTTTCGCGCAAATCCCGCAGGTGCTGGCCGACCTGTTCAACCTGGCTGGCATGACGGCTTAACCCGGAGCGGGATAGCTTGAGCTCATCGGGCAAGCCCGCCTCCTCGATCAGGCCGTTGATTTCATCCAGGATGGCGGCCTGGCTGTTGCCCTTATCCCGCAGCATCTCGTTGAGCGCGTTGCGGATAGATTCAGGCAGCAGCCACACCTTGCTGGCGCGGCCTCGGGTCGGTTTATCGGCCATGGTCAATCCTCCGCCCTAGGCTTCTTGACGCCGGGCACCGTTGCCCGGCCCTCTGCCGCGTCCTGCCCCCGACCGGTCAGGTGAGCCACCTGCACAGTGGCCAGTCGCTCAATGCGTACCAGCCCCTGCTCTTCCAGCCAGGCCAGCAGGGTCTTCACCCGATCCCGCGTCACCCGGCCGGTACCCAGCTGGTCGAGGCAGTCATTGAGGATTGACTCGTTGGCGGCACCACCGATATCCAGCAGGGAGCGCAGGATCACCAGCCGCTGCTGGGCGTCCAATATTTGTTGAATGCTCATGGCTTCTCCTTCTGTACGGCGGCGAGCTCATTTTCCAACAGCAGATCTGCAAGGCGGCGTGCTTGGCGCAGCTCCGGCTTCACCTCCCGCAACTCCCCCCGCAGCTCGCTGATCTCCAGCTGCAGCTTGTGCAGCTCACGCTCGCTCGGCAGATCAGCCAGCACCTGCTCCACCCGCTGCACTCTCTGAACCAGGGCTGTGAGGTCTTCGCGCTTGGCGTAGGTCTTGGAGAGCAAGATGATGACCACCAGCCCAACCAAACTGGCCAATGCATAAAGAGGCCCCCAGTTCTTAACGATGAAATCCCACACGGGTCGCCTCCTTGCGCTCATACAGGGTCTGGCACTCGATACAGCGCTCGGCACCAGGCTCGGCTACAAGGCGGGAGGTCGGGATGGCTTCGTCACAATCGCAGCAGATACCATCGCCGTGTGGCCTTGCCCTGTTCTGGTGGGCTTCGATAATGCGCCCAGTCCGATCGGCATCGGCCAGCTGGGCGCGGTCTATGAGGTTTGTCACATGACCTCTCTCGTATGGCTACTAACGGACGGTATGGGTCGCCTTGATGCGGCCCCAGATGGCGAGCAGGCCACCCACCGCACTGGCCAGATCCACTAGGGTGGATGCCAGGCTGGCTTGGGTACCCGCATCGACCGGCACACCGAACAGGCCCGCAATACCGGCCCCCACGGCAATCACACCACCGATCACGGTGCGGCTTTTAAAGGCAGATTTCGCTTGAGGTAACAGGGAATCAGGCATGATGGACTTCCTTTTGTTGAGGTTGGGAATGACGGGCACGGGCCCGCAGGCGATCCAGTTCGGTCACCGAACGCCACCCTTTCTCGAACAGGGATTGACGGGTCTGGTGGTGGCTATAGAGCGGGATCGCCTTCAGGTCAGCGATCTGATTGGCCAAAGCGGCCTTGAGATGGGCTTTGCGCCCATCCTTGAAGCAAGCGAGATAGCGGGGGTTCTTGAGTTCAGGGATGCCAAAACAGCCCGCAGCCTGGATCGCGGCCGCCGCCTGCTGTTGCTTGATGGTCAGCACGCTCATGCCACCACCTCGCCAACCACGTCGGAAAGGAGGTAGCTCTGCAGACGCAGCAGCCGGTTGATCCAGCCATCGGCATTGGCCCACTGGCTCGGGTCTTTGCGCACAATGCCGTGCATGAAGCTGGCCCGCTGCATCATCAGCGCCAGCAACAACTGGCCCTCGCCCTTGGCGCCCAGTTGCTGCTTGAGCCTGCCAATCGACACCGGGCCAAGGCGACCATCTGCCATCACCCCCAAGACCTGCTGCAACTGTTGGATGGCGCGTTTCGGCCCGTGATGCACCGCTGCATCAAACACGGCGATAGAGAGGGCCGGGCTTAAGCTCGCAATCAGGTCACATCGGGCTGGCGCCCAGTAGTTCTGGCGGTAAAATGGCTCGGTATGGGTCGGGGTCAGATCACCGATAGCAATATCGGGTACCCCATCCCGATCGAGGTCAGCCATGCCGTCCTTCTTGCCATCGGCAGCATCGGCGATGCCGAATTTGGTATGACCACCCCTGTCGGCGGGATGGTTGACTTCGCCCCCTTCCACATCGGGACGAAGCAGCCATTTAAGTGCGAGTGATAACATAAAGGCCCCTCGGTGAACTGCGTTATCAGCAGCGTACCGAGGGGCCTCTATGGCATGGGTTTATGGTGGGTTACTTCAAGCCTGATACTTACTCTTTTTATAAGCCTACGTCTTTTTGCGTTTCAATATCTCTGTCACATGACTTTTTATTAGTGAAACTATATTCAAGAGCCAGATATCCATTATCTCCAGAGGTTGCCCCAGCAAACAGCCCAATCTCGGATAGTTCATTTGGTAATGGCTTTTTTCCTCTTCCCCAGACACTATATAAATATCTATCCTCTTTTTGTAACCCCCGCATCCAGTACTGAGGGTCATCCCACAATGACCCTGAGACTAAAAAATCGGTTCTTTTGTGAGAGCCATAACGCTCGTCCAACTTTTTCTCAAAATCATCAAACTCGGATTTCAATTGAATTCCATGTCCGTTAGTCGGAATATCTTTCCCAACACCTTTGATCCAACAAAGCCCTGTTTTATCTGATATTTTAACGACATACTGTTCAAATTGAGGGTGAGCTTTAGGTGGTGTGTCTAATACATAAACTCCAGCGCTAACCGGTGTTAAATGCCCCTTAAACATCTCTTTGGTCATCCCCATAGCCAGACCAAATGGACCATCTGCAGCTAACATGACATTCTCATCAGTTACTGGAGTTGTTGCCATTGCTGGCTCAGGCGCTGTATTTGATATACTTGATGTAGGAGCATTAACTGGTTTATTAGCTGGTTCAACGGTAGCTTTTACTGTGAAAGGCAACCCGTATTTTGCAACTAGAAGCTGTTGTTGAAGAAGAGCCAGCGTCTGCTCTTGGGTTGCCACAGTAGACATACTAATTGCGGCAATCAGACCACCGCTATACTGAGCCGCTTTTGCTTTAGCCTCGGCCAGTTGCTGGTTTGCCTGTTCAATCTCGCTATCCAGTGACTTCGCACGCTCGGGGTCAGGTTGACTGGTAGGTGCAATGACAGTCACCTTAGCGCCAGTTTCAATAGCTTGAATACGCTGGTTAACTAGGTCTCTGCTCAACTTCAGAGTTTCTTCTCGAACCTGCTTGATGGTCTTAATCAGCCCACCGTTGTACTGCGCAATTTCGCCAGTAACAGTCTCAATTTCTTGCTCCAACTGCCCCCGTTCCTGTTTAAGCTGATTGACGAGCTCCTGCTCTTGTGGAGTCAATACTCTTTGCTCATTACAAGCTGGAAGGATAAATATTGAGCACACCAATAATGCTATTTGAGTTTTTTTAAGCATTGCATCACCTAATCCCTGATTCAACTTACCAATCATCAACTCTTGTACGGAGAGTAACTTAATCCATACAGCATCCGAACACTGATAAGTCAGCCATAAAAATGAACCTCATCACATGAGGTCCTTTTATATCTGTGAAGAAGTACGCAATTTACTGACAGCCATCTCAGTTACCTAAACAGGTCTGGCTGATATCGCAGTCGAGTCAGTTGCCGCTGTTCAGCCACTACCGCATAGGTCTGGGGCACCGAGAGCCCGTGCTTGCGGGCAAGCGCATCGATATTGCGGCCGTTGAACTCATCCCAGATCGCCCTGTCCCGCAGTGCGGCCTTGAGATGATCCCCGGTGGGGATGTAGTAGGCTCGGCCCCCCATGTAATGGGCCTGTACCAGCGCCAACTTGCGGGCCTGAGCCTTGGCCAGCTCCGGCTCCATCCCCCCTCTGACCAATTCGCAGGCCAGCACATCGACCAGCTCACTCAGGGCTTTTGGCCATTTGGCCGTCAGTTCGGTGGTCGGGATCTGATCCAGGCGATCGACAAGCTGCCCCAGCGACTCATGATCATCGGCGAACAAGTCCAGATTCTCAGCGTTAACGTCCATCACTCATCTCCTCAAACGCAGCTACAACGGCCTGATAACCGGCCACTCGCCCGGACTTCCCATTGGTGGGGACGGTTTTCTTGGCCACGACAAGCCGGGCAACCAGCTCCCGCTTGTGCCAGTTTTTCAGCGACTCAAGCACCTGGTAAGCCAACCCATCGGTGAGCCAGGCCACCTCTGCCACGCCGATGCCGTTGTTAAGCCGCACCGTTTGCCGCTCAACATAGTGATTCAAAGCCGTCTCACTGCCATCACGCAGCAGACCATGGCGGTGCATGGTGATCCATACTGCCCGGATCACGTTTATCTCGGCGGTTTTGGCATGGGCCCCACGGGCCGGGCTTAAACGCTTGCGCCCTCCCGCTTTAACAGCCCCTTTAACAGGGCGTTTAACCGTCGGTTTAAACCCTGCCCCTTTCATGGCCAGCAGCACCTTGTCCAGCTCCGGGATCGTCAACTCTGCCGCCGAACGCTTGCCGCTCTGCTGCTCCAGCAACGCCCGATAGGTCTCCTCATCGAGCCCCAGGGTGCGCCTGCCAACCTGAACCAGACGGATCAAGCGGGTACGATCACCACTCTGCGCAGCATTTGGCTGATTGTTAGCTAAGGTGTTCAATTCCCCCTCCCCGTCTTTTTCATCCAGATTTGTCCGGCCGCCATCACGTCAGGCCCACTACGCCATTCAGGGCAATGGCTGTCGAGCCACTGCTCTGCCTGTTGCTGGCTCAGGTTGCCAAACTTCATCACGTAGGCCAGCAGTCGTTGCCAGTTAGACATGGCCATGACTGGCCTCCAGCGCCACCGTTCTGGCTTGCTGCAGTTCAGCCACCAGTTGCCAGCGCATCTGGCTTGCTTCCCCCGCCAGGGCAAATAACCCCTGGGCGCGGGCCTCTCGAATAAACTGTTTGAGCTGTTTGCACACAGCCCGTTTGTCAGCAGCTACCAGTGCAATGGCTGCGCTGCTGAATATCTTGGTAAGTCGAATATCCATCTCTGTTTTGGTCATCGCCGTGCTCCTTGTATCAAGACGGTGAAGACCTGGGCCCAGATCGTTTGGTTGCTCATCAGTACCCGGCCACCACACCGGATAGACAGGGCGGCAGCGCCGCCCTGTTTCGCAGCGGGCCATTACTCGAACTGCAGTGGCGTCACACCTTGATACTCCTCGGCATTGAGGGGCGCTGGCCCCAGCCCCAACGCCCAGAGCAGGGCGGCCTTGATGCCATCCTCATAGGTGTCGTCGGGGTAGCAGGTACCCTCGGTTTCGGTGATCTGCTCACAGAGCAGCAGTTGCTCTTCGGCTTTTTCCACGTTGATTTCCATCACGCCTCCTCCCTATACCTTGGCCAGATCCAGGCTCATCTGGATGTAACGCCCTTGGGCATCACGCTCGTAGAGCCGCAGATATTGGCTGGTGCCGGTCACCTGGATGGCATCAACAGCGGCTTGCATGGCCAGCAGCCAATCCGGGTCATCGATATTGAGCTGGCGCAGAGAGAGCACCTGGTTCACATCGATATGACCGCTCTTGGATACCCGAAAGGCATGGTCTACCAGGGCGCGGATCTCGCTGCTGGCGCCATCGCTCCAGCGTTCGATGCACTGGTCAATCAGCGCTTTGGCGGCCTGGATCCGTTCATCAAATTTGCGGTGCTCCCCCACCGCCCGAATAAGCTTGTAACGGCCATCAAAACTGAGCAGGGTCACGTTGCCCTTGGTGCCGCCCCACGCCACCCCGTACTGCTCGGCGGAGAGATCCACAAAGTCGGCGATCTGTTGCATGGCGCCAATCTTGAAGGCAGCCAGCTGCGAACGCTGCTCGCGGGCAGCAGCGATAATGGCCAGCACCACTTCATCGCGCAGCTTGTCTGTCGGGGCGATCAGGTTTTCCGGTACCCAGTGCCCCTGAGCGTTCTGGCGCATCGGGGTGGTACTGCTGGTTTGTGCTTCTTGCATAGGCTTCTCCTTAATGGATCTTGTTGCTGCCGGGCACCGGAGGGCACTTCACGGCGCTGTACTGCTCTGCTGTCGCACTCGCCAGCTCCTCTTGGTGGGTCGCGCTGCAGAATTCGAGAAACTTGGGTAACTGGCGCAGCACCACCCGCGCCAGCGCCTCGTCTTCTATCTCAAGCTGGATCTTGCTCATCTCATCCCCCTTGCCGGTTTCAGGATTCTTGGCGCCAGTGAAGCAGGCAGCCGCCAAAGCGCACCAGGGCAACTTCGCGCACCACGCCCGCCAGACATTCACGGCTCAACACGGCGCGCGCCTGCATCTCTTTGGGCAGTGGCCCGGTGACCGCCAGCAGCGGGGTATGGCAAACCCGACTGGTGCGAACGTCATATCCCTTGGCCGTCAGCCAGTGGCTGAGTTGCTCGGCGGTCTTTTGCAAATTGCTGTGAAGATGCTTTTTCATCCCGTTCTCCTTGTGATCTCGTCACCGGGCCCACCGCGAAAGAGCCCCGCCAACCGTTATTTGCCTTCTTGCTTGTCGAGCAGCCGGTTGTATTTGATGGCCATAATTTTCAGCTCTTCGGCCAGCAGCTCACTCAGAATGCGCAGGCTGCTGCTGGCATTGTCGCCATCGCTTTTGGCCTGTCGGCGCAATCTGGAGAGGGTGGCCTCGGCGTCATAGCGAGCCATTTTCTGCGACCCTTTGCCCTGCTCTACCGATAACCGCATCGGGCGGCGCAGTTGCTGCGCCTCGGTCAGCTGGCTATGGGGGCAACCGCTGCGGCATGCCTTCCAGAGCTTGATATCCATCGGACTGCTGCCCACTTCGCTGGGGCCACGGCGTTGGTGAGCGAGACACTGATGCGCCGGGATATCCCCCAGGATGGGGCACCTCACTTTGTTGCCCATCAGTGCCCCTTCCACCAGGGTCTGTACCCTTGCCATATCGCCGGGATACTTTTCGTTGCAGACCTGGCTGATGGTGGTGCGAGAGAGCCCAAGCTTCTCGGCCACTTGGGCCAGCGAGCTGGCCGCCACTTCGGCCTGCAACACCTCAAGCCACGTTTCCATGTGTCTCCTCCTCCCGTTGGAACGGGTATAACTGCTGCTGGTTTTGATCCCAGCAACCATGGTCACGACACAGCGGGGCATAACGGCCTGTATCCCTGACCAGCTGATAGCGTCCTGTCAGGCCGTGTCTGGCGGGTACAGGCAGCAAACTGTCAACTTTGAACAGCACTTTGACGTAACCGGCTTTCACCAACCTATCGGTGTAAAACCAGGCTTGTTTCTGACCCGTCTCTGCCGTCAGCATCAGGTCTGTCAGGGTGAAGAAGCGGCTGATCTTCATGGTGTTCCACATTTTCTGTTGATTGGTTTTGCGCTTGTTCCGACATTTGGGCCGCTTCTGGCCACTGCTTTTGCCAATCGGTGGCACGTATTGGGCGCTAACCACTTTGAAATAGGCCGGGCGGGATACCACGCCGTCCGGGTGTTTAATGAGGTGGCCAGCGGCCAACCAGTCACGCACGACCTTGTAGATATGTGCCTCCGACATTCCCGTCACGGCGATCACGTCTTTGATCAGAAACGTCTCTTGCTGGCACATCCATTCCCAGGCTTGCAACGTCATTAGCGTTGCTTTTGTATCAACCACTGGAATCCCTCCCGTGCTTTGTTTTTATTGGCTGTAGCCTGACGGCTAGCGGCTGCGACGCACGTCATGGAGCAGCTCGCTGGCGTCAACGTCCTCCAGCCGGATAATCCGGGCATCAGAGGCCATCGCCATTTTTTCAATCTTGTCGAGGGCCGAGACGATAGTGCGCACCACGCCGTTGGAACGCTTGCGGATCAGATCCAGCAGTGCATCGTCGATCTCCACATCCACCTCCAGCATTTCGCTGGCAATCAGGGACACGTCATCGAGATCGGCCGGTTTGAATTCGATCCACTGGGAGATGCGGTTAAACAGTTGCTTGCGCTGGCTGATGCGACGGGCAATCTCTTCCATCCCAACCAGGATCAGGGGTTGTTCGGTGGCATCGTAGATATCGCGCAGGGTCTCCATGATGCGGGCATTGCCGACCACGTAATCGGCCTCATCCACGAAGATGGCCAGCTCTTCGGCACGGACAGATTCGATGATGCTATCGACCTGAGCACGCAGGTTGTGGCGCTGGGGAATGCCGATCTCTTTGGCAATCTGCTCCAGCAGGCTGGTCACCGTGTCGGCCTTGTAGCAGCGGACATAGATGCCGTTCACTTCGTCCTGGTTGAACAGCCATTCCACGGCGGTGGTCTTGCCAAAGCCGGAGGGGCCATGGATCAGGCCAATGCCCGGCACTATGCTGGAGCGGTTGAGCAAGTTGTCGAGCAGCTGCTCGGTCTTGATCATGTTTTTGACTTCAACGATCTTGTGTTTCATAGTGGGTTTGTCCTTTGTTTTTGGGCCTTTTCGGGCTACTCGCTAACCTTTTGCCTGGGTGCGGCGGGTAGCCCGAACTTCATCCAGATGGCGGTTAATGCGTTTTGCCATCAGCTTGTGGCTGTAGAGGTATCGGGTCAGCCACTCCTTCTCCCGCTCTGTCAGCGGGGTATCCAGCTCCCGCTCTGCCAGATAGATTGCTTGCTCGTACTCGGTCTTGAGTGCTCTCGATTCCTGCCCTGCGGTGGCTTGCGCCCGCTGCGCTTTCGCTTCTCGTCTGGCTTCTATGGCGGCCAGTTCTGCCGCATTGAAACGGGCGGGTTCAGCGGGCGTTGAGACCCCGGTGAGCGCGGCCAATGCCGGGTTATCGAGGGTGAGATCGCGCCGACTGAACGCTTCAATACCCTTGGCCTGATCGACGAAGTGGCGCACCACATCCTGATGGAGCTGGTCGATACCAAAGGTCTTGGCAAGGTTGCGCATCTCGCGGCGAAAACTGGCCAGCGCCTTGGCATCGGCTTTTTTGGCCGCCCGAAAGGCATCGGGACTGATGCCATTGCCCAGCAGGTCGATGTTGATGGCCTCGATCCGCTCGTTCCAATCGCCGGTGCGGTACAAGATGGCGCGGCCCACATCGCACGGATCGAGAAAGACGCTGACCCGCTGGCTCTTCCAGTTGTGCTCCAACAGTTCGGGGGCGCTGTATTTGAGGCCACCGGCCTTGATAAAGCCTTTGGAGACGGTCGCCTCGCCGATATGGTTAAGCAGCAGATCCAGCGCAGCTTCATCGGGAATGGCACGGCGCTGATAACGGGCCAGCTGGTACTTTTCATTGGGGCTGACCCCGAGGGCACTGTGCTTGCGGTTGTGGTAACGGGCATCGAGCCAGTTATCGAGCAGGGTTTGCAGTTCGGCGGCCGTCATGGCCAGCTCGTAAATCTCTTTTTGCGCATCCGGTTTGCGCTTCTCCTCCAGGCGCTGGGCAAAGCTCTTGCGCGCCTCGATCACCTGACGGTCTGCCACGCAGTGGCCGATATAGGAGGGCAACAGCTCGATCAGGCCGTGGCTCAGGGTGCGGAAAAAGCGCTCGATATGGGGTTTCTCCCACCCCGAGTAGGCGTTGGAGCGGCTGACGTTCATACCAAGCAGAGTGCAGATGGACATGACCCGCTGGCTCACGTAGTCAGAGCCGTTATCGGTGCGCATCACGCCGTTATCGTTGAGCGTGCCCCAGGCCAGCAGGGTCTTGCGCAACAGCAAGCAGATCCCTTCGCTCGATGAGCTCTTGGCCACCAGCAAACGAACGCGACGGGTATACACGTCAATCACCGCGATGATGCTGTGACGACCATCCACCAACATGGCATCGACCGGAGTGCTATCGAACTCCCAGACGTCGTTGGGCTGGGCCATCCAGGGGTACATCTCCTCGATCGCGCTGCGGTATTTGTTGTTATAGGCATCCGGGTTGGTGGTGTAGGTAAAGGCCACCTTGTTCTCTGCCAACCATTTCACCATCCAGCGACGCAAGGAGGATTGGCTGGGGATCTGCCATCCCAGCTGATTCATGTCGCTGTATTGGCTGGCCAGTTCGTGCAGCGCCCCCCACTTGTTGGCCAGATGGGGTTTGGTGGTCACCAGTGCGGTGAGAAACTGGGCCAGATCCGGGCTCTGCTCGACGGTTGATGGCCGTTCCCGCTGATAGTTGCCAGCCAGGGCTGCGGGGCCTTCATCCGCAAGCGCACTTTGCCAGCGGCGCAAGGTGATCAGACTGAATGGCTTTTGCCTTTCATAAACGCTGACAGGCAGGGCGAGAGTGCGGGCACGGTATGCCTCGATAAAGGCGCGGCGACCTACCTCCCCTTGCTGGCAGGCGTGATAGGGGGCCAGGAAGATATCGGCTGCCTGCAGGATCAGCAGCCTGGCATCGACCTTCTGGCGAGCCCCCTCCCCCAAAGTCAGTAATTTGCGGCCTGCCTCTGGTTTGACCGGCACCTCGCGCGCCAGCAACTTGGCCATGGCCTTGCCACCCGCCGCATGGTCGGTCACCGCATGACCTTGTGCGGCCACCGCTTGTTCTGCCAGGTAACGGCGGGTTTCAATCGGCAGTGAGCCAATGTGGTATTCGGCCCCTTTGCCTTTCTCGCGCTTGCGGCTTTGCCACTCTTCACGCTCGGCCTTTTTGCGCACACCATCGGGGTAAGCGGGCATGCCGACCATTCCGGCCAGCGCCTGGGCGGTGTACCAGCTGCTCATTGGTCACCTCCCAGCAGATCGATCCCCAGCGATTCGGACAGCAGGGCCATGATGGCGCGGCTTTCCCGACGCTTGGGGCTAATCCCTCTGGCCGGTGCATAGTGTTTGATGCAACGCTGTACGGCTCGGGGGTGCAACCCTTTAGCGCGGGCCCAAGCTGCTTGGGAATATCCGCATTTTATGAGCTCAGCCCTGATCCACTCTGGTGTTTTCCCTGACATACTCACCCCGTTTCGGTATCATCAAGTGTCGCAGTGCGTATCTTTATCATTCATAAAAGAATGATTTTATGTCGCAGCGCGTCACATATGAATGATTGATCACCCCAAAAAGATTGACAAGTCTTTTTGTGCGGAATTTTTTGTCTATCGACTCACCAGCATTAGCCACTAGCCGAGAATTCCTTGTATGTCAGAGCGTTATGAAGAAAAACCACAAGCAGTACAAAAAGACGGTGAGGTATCTTTTCTGACGGCGGGAATGGATACTTTGAGTGACCGTCTGGATGAGCTGCGCGGGAGCCTGAGCTACAAGGCATTTGCCGAACTGGTGGGGATGAGTGAGTCGGGGATGCGCAAATACTTCCCTCCGTTTAATTCACTGCCCACCATCGACAAGGCGCTGCGCATCGCGCGGACGTTCAATGTGAATCTGGAGTGGCTGGCCACCGGTCAGGGCCCGAAACACCCCGATGGAGCGGCCGAGCAGATGGTGCAACGTGAGGAGTTTGATGAGGAGTACGCGCTGATCGATGGCTACCATGTCACCGTCAGTACCGGCCATGGTGCGTTTAACGATGATCATGAGGTTAAACGCAAGCTGGCCTTCCGCCGCAAGTGGCTCACGTTTCGCAAGTTAAACCCGGATAACCTGGTGGTGGTCTTCGCCAAAGGCGATAGCATGGAGCCCACCATCCACTCTGGTGACTCTATCCTGGTCGATATCAGCAAGAATCAGATCGAAGATGGATCCATCTTCGTGTTGCGCTTGGGGGAAGAGCTCTATGCCAAGCGCCTGCAGAAAAACTTCGATGGCGGGATCACCATCATCAGCGACAACCGCGATGATTATCCCCTGCAGGTCGTTCCAGCCAACCAGCTGGAGAACCTGGCCGTGATCGGCAAGGTAGTCTGGGCCGGGCATGATTTTTTTTAACTGTAACTATCTGATTTTGTGATACCCCGCTGCTGATATTATCTGGCCAGTGATTATTTAAATGGCCCTAGGCAGCAATCACTACATTTTTCATTTTCAGTGCATCGACTCGCTGCCTGACTCTAAAGTTTTCATTTTGCGGTTAAACGGCTTGGTTTAACCGCATCACGCCACAAGCCCCGCCATTCCTGAGTTTGTCCCGCCATCTCCCACTTGTTTTCACCAGCTCCCGGTTTTTCATTCTTAGTGGTGGGTTACAGTTGGCCACCAGCAAACCGGCCAGCGCGGCCCACAACACAGGGCTGCGCAGCCACAGCCAGCGGGAGGTATTGGCCGAGAGGATAAACATGCCGACCGAGAAGTGCAGCAGATTGGAGAGCACAAAGAGGATCACGATGGCCCCCAGTTGCTGCTCGCCAAACGCCAACACCATCAAGGGGATACCAAGATTGCCGGTATTTCGGAACATGGCGGGCAAGATCAGCGCTGCCCGCTCAATCCCTTTGAGTTTGAGCAGTGCGAGCAGCAGACCGGGTAACAGAATAACCAGCGCCCCCGCCGCAATCAGCGGCAGATGCTCCGCCAGCGCCAGCGGATATTTGACCAGCGCGGAGAAGACCAGCGCAGGGGTAAACAGCTCGATATTGGCCCGATTGACGTAACCGAGCGCAGCCCCCGGTCGCAATCGCCCGTAGAGTGCACCGAGCCCGACCACACCGAACACCGGAATGACGATATTGAGCAAGGCGCTGAACATGGGCTGCGTCCGTTACAGTTCGCGGGCCGGTTTGCCCATCAGCACCACCGGATCCAGCGTCACTTCCAGTGCGCCGTTACTGACCCAGAGCTGACCATCGGAGATAGTGCAGGTGAGCTGCATGGTACGCTCGACCATGGCGGTCAGCGGCAGAGTCTGGCTGTCGGAGAGTTCGATGATGCTGAGGTTGTCATGCTGGCTCAGCTTGCCCTGGTTCTGCTTCCACCAGACGGCTGTACCACGACCACCGTAGAGATAGAGCACCACCTGACGGGCGCGGTTGCAGGCTTTTTTGAGCCGTTTTTCATCGGGTTGGCCCAGCTCGATCCAGAGCTCTATTTCATCCGAGTAGTTCTTGCACCAGAGCTCAGGTTCATCATCGGCGCTCAATCCCTTGGTGAACTCCAGTCGCTCGGCAGCGTGCCAGGCAAAGGCCGCCAGCCGGATCATCATCCGCTCATCGGTTTCGGAGGGGTGGCGCGCCAGCGTGAGGGAGAAGTCCTGATACAGATTGCGATCCATATCAGACAAACTGATCTGGGCCTTGAATACGGTTGCCTTGAGAGCCATAGAAAACCTTGAACACCTGGATTAGAGAAGGGTGAGTGGGAAATACGGGCGCCAGTGTAATCAAAATCGGCGGCAGGTTCGACCATCCTGACCAAAGATTTCCCCTTCCCTGCCGGGATAAGTGCTTTAAAAGACACAAAAAACAAATGCCAGTCCGAAGACTGGCATTTGGCGGCATGGAGAAGCGACTCACTTCTCGGCGGACTGTACCCCGAACGCGTTCAGCAGCATGCAACAGGTCACTGCCACCGCCACGAATCCGCTCAGAAAGATAAAGGGCATGGCCCCGTATCCCAGTACTGTCCAGATGGTGTGTTCAAGAAGACTCATTGTTGTGTCCTTCATCCGGTGAAAGGTGTGTTCCTTCTGGCGGATATTGGCTCCGCTCTTGATGCCTCCATTTGACCTCAATCAGCGGTTGGGTCCTATGCCACCAAAGTGATAAATGCAGGGTTCATTTGCGCTGGATCAAGCTTTTTGGCCAAATATCCATGCAGTTCAAGCAATTACCACCGCCAATCAAGGATAGACACAAACACGGCAGAATAAAAAAACGCGCC